>CAYQBZ010000389.1:0-3659 GCA_964415855.1 uncultured Rikenellaceae bacterium | reverse complement strand
CCGAAATCAATAATCCAAAATCCCTATTCTTTTAAACCAGTACTTTCCCGGTCATTTCCTGGGGGATATCGATCCCCATAATTTTAAGTAATGTAGGAGCGACATCTGCAAGTATCCCTTCTTTTATTTTCTTATAATCATCGCTTACAAGGATGCAGGGCACCGGATTAAGGGAATGGGCGGTATTTGGTGAGCCATCCTCATTCAGTGCTTTATCGGCATTCCCATGATCAGCTGTTATCAGAACGTCGTATCCGTGATTATGTGCAGATTTTGCCACTGCTCCCGCGCACTCATCCACTGTTTTTACTGCTTTTTCAATTGCTTCATATACCCCGGTATGGCCAACCATGTCGCCATTTGCAAAATTCAGACAAATAAAATCGTGCTTCTCCGATTCGATCTCCTTAATAACAGCATCTTTAACGCCATAAGCACTCATTTCAGGCTGAAGATCATATGTAGCAACCTTGGGTGAAGGGACAAGTATCCTGTCCTCGTTTTTGAACTTTTCTTCTCTTCCTCCTGAAAAGAAGAAGGTGACATGTGCATATTTTTCAGTCTCTGCTATTCTTAATTGATTTTTCCCGGCACCGGCAAGCACCTCTCCCATTGTTCTCTCTGCATTCTCCTTTGGATAAATGACATGCAATCCTGAAAAAGTAGCATCATATGGAGTCATGGTACAATAATAAAGAGGTATGGTTTTCATCCCGTTTTCAGGCATATCCTTTTGGGTAAGCGCAATGGTCAGCTCTTTAGCCCTGTCGTTCCTGAAATTGAAAAAGACAATAACGTCTCCTTCGGTTACTTTCCCCAAAGGATTTCCGGAATTATCAGTTATGACAACTGGCTTCATGAACTCATCCGTAACTCCTGTATCATAAGATGCCTTCATGGCTTCTTTAATATCGGGAAATGGTGTTCCTGTTCCGTGAACAAGGAGATCGTATGCCTCTTTGATCCTTTCCCACCTCTTGTCACGGTCCATTGCATAGTAGCGTCCTACAAACGATGCTACCTTCCCGTTGGAATTCTTAAGATGTTCCAACAGGTTCTTCATGTATCCCAAGCCGCTTCTTGGATCAGTGTCACGACCGTCGCCAAAGCCATGTATGAATACATTTTTTAATCCAAAGTCCATCGTCATGTCACAAAGCGCATAGAGATGCTTATCAAGGGAATGCACTCCTCCGTCCGACATGAGACCCATGAAATGGACCTGACAGTTATTATCACGGGCATAGGAAAATGCGGATGTGAGCACCTTATTGCTTTTTATCTCACCAGTTTTACATTCCTTATTTATCTTCACCAGGTCCTGGTAAATAACTCTGCCTGCCCCTATATTCAGGTGACCTACTTCCGAATTTCCCATCTGTCCATCCGGTAAGCCCACATCTTCTCCGGAAGCATGAAGCCTGGAACTGGGATAATTACTACTGTACCATGTAATGTTGGGTGTAGGAACCTGACTGATCACATCGGCTTTTGATCCGTCACCAATCCCCCAGCCGTCAAGTATCATCAATAATGTCTTCTTGTTATTCATATTTTTATTGTAAAATTCATCTGTTAAACAAAAAATAAAGTACCCTTGTTCAGGGTACCGAAACAGGCGCAAATTTAGTTAAAATTTATAAGTTAATATAAAAAGGAAAGAGTGTTTATATCCCTTAGTGAAGCCCTTTGTGCCCCTTTGTGGTAAATAACAGATAATCTAACCACTAAGAATCACACAAGGTGATCACAAAGTTACACAAAGGGAGGAATTATATCTGTTGTACCTCAGAGAGGATATTCAATTGCAGCTTAGATATCAGAAATTCCATCTCTAATGGCCCGATATTATCAGTTTCCTGAAGCCGAGATCAAAGTTTTTAGCCGAAACACGTACAAGGTATATCCCGGCGCTTAATCCGCCGGTTTCAACTGAATATTCATTAAGACCCGAACCGGCTTTGCAGGAAGCTACGATAATGCCCCGCACATCATATATCCTTATTTCGGAATCGTATTCGAGAGGTTCTTCAAAGGCCACCGTGAAATTCTTAACTGCAGGATTAGGATAGATGCCAAAATCGCCCCCTTTGCCCCTGAACAGGCTCTCAATCCCAACTACAACATCCGGTTCAATTTCAGAGACTGCCTGGTACAGCTCTTTGGTCGAGCTGTTCTGAAGGAAGGCAACAATCTCAATATCTGCTGAATTACTTATTTTTTCTATCAGCCATGTCTGTTCCGGCAGAGTTAGGGTCTCTCCTTTAGTCCAGCTCCTCTTCATGGCAGTTCCGCCGGCATCCGGGATGAACCTCCTGAAAATATTATAGAAGACTGTTTCGCCATTGGCAGCAGTAACATCGTTGTTCTCTTTCTCCGTCACTGCCAGGAAAAGCGTAAGATTATCAGAAGTTAAATTTTCCAGTGCTGTAACGGTACCGCTGACGATAAGGACACCTCCGAAAACTCTGGCATCTATTGATATGTCAAATCGTGGATTTATCAGACTTCGCCTTGTGACATCATTACTGTCAATATCAACAAGTACATAATCGGATATATTGGCAAAATTAGGCAGTCCGTTAACACTGTCCCTCCTGGTCCCTCCGTCAATAAATGTATAAGGAGCTTTAGTCAATCCGTAAAAAAGAATCCTTGCACTGGCATCGCCAGGATTATCATCATAGAACGGATCATTTCCCGGGAAGTTCGTATGATACTGGATATTTATAACATCATCCTCCTTTTTCAAAGCTATGTCGTTGACCATTTCTGTTGCCCGTTTGCTTTCTGATGATGAAGTATTTGCGAAGTGTTCAAGCAGAACATGTCTTTTACGTTCACCAATCCAGATATCATCAAAAGCCATTCCGTCATGGTCAGCATACTGGCCGTCGGAGCCATATACGACCCGGAATTTAACATCTGAACTTCCCTTCAGGGCATCCAGTGTATGGTTTGACTCTATCCATCTCACGTCCGGTGATCCCAGCGTGGTCCACCCCAGCTGATCGCCACCCGGCCGGCCCCTGATAACTGCAGAGTTGTACCAGTTAATGCCATCATTTAGCGTCCCAACATATTGCCAGTTTTTTTCATCCCCAATTTTATACTGCAAAGCGGCCCCGTCCCTTTCCTTCTCGAATCGCCTCCACAGCTTCATTTTAATCATTGGTCTGTCAGATACCGAAAAGTCGAAACAGGGTGACACCACCGATGACGCTTCACTCCTTGGATGTATCATATCATAGTCTGTAAACCAGGCATTTACCCCTGACGCTGCCCATGTTATCACAGACCTGTCGGGTGTCCTGAATGCCCAGCTGTTCCAGGTTGTGTCGTCTATCTCCCAGCCTCCCTTGCCGGATTCAAAATCCTGGAAATATCCGTCCTCAGGAATAGTAATAGTTGGCCGGATGTAGATATCCCTGGATGCCGTATCATAACAATTTGCATAACTTGTCCTGACAATATAACTGATAGTAAGGTAGCCTGTATCGTCTTTCGGATACCAGGTACACTTATCTGTGCTGAATTCAGTACCCTTTCCCACGATCCAGCTTTGTGATATTATCGGAGATGAAAATACCGATGTGTCGCGTAGTTCAATGGAATCGTTCGGATGCATGCAATCGTTCCTCCAGTAAAAATCTGCAACA
>CAYQBZ010000388.1:0-3659 GCA_964415855.1 uncultured Rikenellaceae bacterium | reverse complement strand
AACCCTCGTACCGGTGCAAAACTAAACGTTCCTGCCAAGAAAGTTGTTAAATTCAAAGCAGCTCCTGCACTTAACAAAGGTCTTTAAAATTAATTGATTGAGATTGCTGAGGGGTGTTTTCACACCCCTTTTTTTGCAACAGCGTAAGCATACGAACGGCCGGGCAGCGTTTATTACAGGGTAAAAATTGTTGGATACTTATTGTTATATAATATATCAGGCTTATGGCTAAGACTTATACAGATTAAAAAATATGAAACTCAACTATTGCCTCCATGTTACCGTTTGGAAATAATTTACTATTTTTGATACTGGATTTCCCTGTCTAAACCGAAAAGTATGAACTGCATTATTGTAGATGATGATAAGCTTACATGTAAAGTACTTGAAGGTTTTGTCAATAAGTTCACTTCACTTAACCTGGCAGGGTGCTTCAGTGATTCGGTAGAGGCAAGGAATATCCTTACAAGCCGTAATGATATTGATCTGATAATCCTCGATATCGAAATGCCTGAGATGGATGGATTTGATTTCATTACCAGCCTCGACTTCCCACCCAATATAATTATAGTTTCTTCAGCAGAAGAATATGCATTGAAAGCATTCGATTTTAATGTGGTCGATTACCTCTTAAAGCCTGTTACATATGGCCGGTTCTGTAAAGCTATAGATAAGACTATCAAGTATTTCGACAGGAAAGAAGCTGTTAATACAGGTGATGAAGAGATATTTATTAAGAAAGGATCATCCCTCGTAAAGCTTAAACTGCGGGATATAATATATATTGAAGCTCTTGAGAATTATGTTACGCTTAACACAAATGATGATAAGTTTACTATTCATTTTACGATGAAGGCAATTGAGAGCCAATTGCCTTCAGGAGTTTTTATAAGAGTACACAGATCATATATCATAAACAAGAGCATGATTCAGACCATCAAGGAGAATTCCCTGGACCTGAATATAGGAGGCAAACTCAAAAGTATTCCGGTAGGTAAATCTTTCAGAGACTCACTTCTGAATGATATAAACGTGATGGCCAGATAATTCCTCACATTAATAATGCTAACAAACCGTCAGCTCTTTCTCCGGTATCTCGGACAGACTTCATTTAATCCAATGATGCTTGAAATTGTAAAAGCTGAAGGAATTTACATGTACGGTCCGGGCGATGAGAGATACATCGACCTGATATCTGGTGTCTCAGTCAGCAACACCGGCCATAACCACCCAAAAGTTATAGCAGCTATTAAGGATCAGGCTGACTCTTATTTGCACCTGATGGTATATGGTGAGATCATTCAAAGCCCGCAGGTAAAATATGCCGGTCGACTGATAGAGTTACTTCCGGAACAACTTAATTCTTGCTATTTTGTGAATTCAGGCAGTGAGGCAGTAGAGGGTGCATTGAAACTGGCAAAAAGGTATACAGGCAGAGGCAATATTCTATCCTTCAAAAAAGCATACCACGGAAGTACACACGGCGCCCTCAGTATTCAGGGAGACGAGTTGCACAAACGTGCTTACAGACCTCTACTGCCAGGTATAGTGCAGGTCGGATTCAACGACTGGAAGGCACTCGGCTCGATCGGTCACCACACTGCATGCGTCATCGTTGAACCGATACAGGGTGAAGCAGGGATCATACTTCCCGAAAATGATTTTCTGAAAGAGATCAGGAAGAGATGTGATGAGACAGGCACACTGCTTGTCTTTGATGAGATACAGACAGGTTTTGGTCGTACAGGTACTCTTTTTGCACTTGACCGGTATGGCGTTACTCCGGATATTCTGTTACTTGCCAAAGCACTGGGAGGAGGAATGCCGCTTGGGGCATTTATATCTTCAAATGAAATAATGTCAGTCCTGGCGTCGGATCCGCCACTTGGTCATATTACCACTTTCGGAGGTCACCCGCTTTGCTGTACAGCAGGACTTGCCGCACTGGAAGTGGTTATTGATGAAGATCTTGCAGAAGCCAGTAATACCAGGTCAGCCTTGTTTAAAAGGGAACTCGTTCACCCCCTTATCGTTGAGGTAAGGGGAGAGGGGCTGCTTCTGGCAGTGCAGGTTGTTGATAAAAAATATGTCGGATATATTGTGTCACATGCACCTGACCATGGCCTGATTCTTGATTATTTTTTATTCTGCAACAATGCATTCAGGATAGCTCCGCCTTTAATTATCACTGAAGAGGAGATCCTTTTTGCCTGCCGGCAGATAAAAGACCTTCTTGATGATGCAATGGTTAAGGCTGACAGTTAATGAGAAAAATAATTCTATTTCTGCTCCTGGTTTCTGCCCCGTCTTTCCTGGCAAACGGTCAGGATAAAGAGGCTGATCCTTCCCCCGTACTGGAAAAACTCTTCAACCGTCTTGTAAACAATTTCGACGATGACATACGAATACGTACTAATGATTCAATAAGGATTATTATTGATAACTATGTGTATTCGGATTCGGTATTTACACACCGGTTCTCAAATCTGAGGTACCTTGGACAGATAACATCTCCTGACTCCTCTATAAAAATAGTTACATGGAACCTCGTCCTTGCTCATAATCCCGGCAGGTATTTCTGCTATATTATACGAAGAGACAGTAAGGAAAAGGCAAATGTTATTTATCGCCTTTCAGCAACTTATCGTGAAGAGCCTGTAAAAAACGATACCACATACTGTTCTGATGACTGGTATGGAGCATTATATTACGACATAAGACCTTATTCAGCAGGTAATGACAAATGCTGGATAATGCTTGGTATTGATTTTGGTAACCCCTTTGTAACAAGGAAAGTGATTGAGGTACTGAATTTTTCTCCCCGTGATTCAGTAGTATTTGGAAGAAAATGGTTTGATACAGGCGAAAATTTAAGATTCAGGGTTGTTTTTGAATATTCCTCCGGCGGGATGATGACCTTAAGATTCACATCTGACACTTCAATTGTATTCGACCACCTGGTCCCGTTCTCCCCTGAGATGAAAGATGACCGGCAATATTATGGTCCTGATTATTCCTATGATGCCTATAATTTTGAAAATGGAAAATGGAAATTCATGCTGAATGTTGATGCAAGAAATAAAGAATAGTATATTTAATGCCTTAAACCGGAGCAATGGCCAAACAGATCAGGACTTACCTATTTTGCTACGACGACCATAGGGGATTTTCTGAAGATGTCAGGAAGAGATTTATTGATGATACCCGTTATAAGGTTTCATCATTTCCTGACAGAGATGAATTTATTACCAACCTTGAAGCGGAAAAAGAGCGCTCTTCATGCAAGATTGCCATTCTGGGTGCTCATGATACAGCTGAACAGTATGAATTGATAGACAGGATGACCCTTGATATTAAAAGGATTGATCCGAAAACCGGGATCATCATTCTTGGTCCGCCCGAGAAAATGGACGAAATTAAGAAGATCATCAAGTTCAACATTGATGCCTATATCCCCAAAAATACAAATGCTATTCTCCGCCTTCATAATATAGTAAAGAAGCTGATAAGTGAGTATAATATAGGGATTTTCAGGAAGAAAAGGAATTTCTCATTTTACACTCTTATGGCCTTTCTCGTACTTTCGGCATTATTAATTCTGCTGGCCTTTTTCAGGCTTCCTCAATATTTCTGATTCTGTTTTATAATAGTTTGAGGAA
>CAYQBZ010000387.1:0-3668 GCA_964415855.1 uncultured Rikenellaceae bacterium | reverse complement strand
GATCCTGTCCAGCTTTAATTGCCCAGAAAAGGTCAAGCTCCATTGTCACATACTCCTTATCCAGTTCCGCCAGGAAGATATCGTAGTAGGGTATTTTACCCTGAACGGTATCAAATTCGAAATTATGATTATGATACCCGAATTGTATTCCTCTTTCTTTCATGACCCTGCCAACCATGTTCCAGTCAGCAACCAATGCCTGGTACCGGGCAATTGTCCTGCGGTCGCCTTCTGCAACATACGGATGAACGCAATATTTAACTCCTAATTTTGCATGATCGTCTGCCATTTTTTTAGCGTCCTCCTGTGTAACACCCCTGTTATCTGCCGACGCGTGGCTGCTTATGCATTCCAGTCCCATGGAAGCAGCCAGCCTTTTAAATTCGGCCGGTTCATATCCATAAAACTTACCTCTGTTATAATCAGCCAGTTCCAGATACCTGTATCCTGTTTTTGCCACCTTCTCAAGTGAACCGGGCACGTCTTTTGCCATTGCATCCCTGATAGTGTAAAGCTGAAGTCCTATGCCACGGATATCTTCACCGGGAACTAACGGGGTTGTACTCGTCCTACCGGAATTTTCCCAAATCTCTCCCGGGATAATAAATGCTCCCAGGACCCCGCTGGCAGATGCCTTCAGGAACTCCCTCCTTGTTTTTCTGGTCCTCATGATTGCCGTCTTACAATAAAAATATTAGAACTACAGATCTATAAAAATATAACATCCAAAATAACTTATCCTTTGATTAAACGGAAAAACAGCCCTATAAGTTCATCAGTCGCAGGTAGCAACTGTACTAATATATTGAAATTGGGTACACAGGTAAGATTTTTTTCATAATTTTATTCTGAATAAGAAGAACATGAAACCGGGTCATTACATATCTGTTCTTTTCCTGATTAATTCTCTTATACTGTCAGGACAGGTGACAGGACCTGTTGCAGTTCCTGAAAGGATTGACAGGCTTGGTGCGGAAGATCTCCTGTTCCGCAACGACACTGTTGAAATTAATGTGATATCTGCAAGCCGCAGCTCAAAAAGTATCGGTGAGCTGCCTATCACAATTTATGTTGTAACAAGGGATGAGATCATTAAGAATCATTATAATTCACTTATCGATGTAATTAAAAGTCTGCCCGGGGTGAGGGTATCTCAGCCGGGCACCGGGGAGCTTGGTGAGAGTTTCCAGTTAAGGGGTCTTATCGGGAACCTCTATACTATGATTCTTATCAACGGTTTACCTGTAAAACCATCGGCTGTGATCGGTATGCCTGTTTTATCGCAGCTACCCATAAGACAGGCAGAGAGAATTGAGGTGATTTATGGTCCTGCAGCTGCTGTCTACGGAGCAGACGCAGTTTCAGGAGTTATAAATATTATTACAAGGGAAGCAGATAAAGGAACATTTGTGCTGGGCGATATCAGTCTTGGTCAACTCGACTACAGAGCCAGCAACTTTATGGTAGGCGGTAAGACCGGGAAAAACAAGAATATTATGCAATACAGTTTTTACGGCAGTTTAAGTGAGGTAAGCGATATGAATATCAAGAGCGGGTACGGGGATGCATTTAATCCGCTTAATTATTTACAGAGTTCGGGGAGAACTTATACCGTAGGCTCAGCTATTTATGAACCAATTCAGATTACGGAACAGATCCTCCGGTCGGCTGGCATAAATCCTTCCGATTTTATGAAGGAAAATTACCCTCATAACTATAGCGGATCACTTACACTTGCTACTATGGAAGATCTTCCCGCATCCAGTAATATGCTTGGTTTTCAGCTGAGATACCGTGATATATCCCTCACCTATAATAATATGTACAGAAGGTCCCACAGCTCTCTCGGGCAATCTTCATACATATACAGGTATGACAACCCACAAAATTTCTGGGGTGAAAAAATCCGCTCAACAACGCTGAGTTATAACCATGAATGGACCCATAAATTCACCACCACGACCAATTTATCCAATCTTATTTACAAGATGGATAATAATTCAAATATGGGAGTCAGTTTTATTGATTATACAAATAAAGTATACAGGTATTCCGCAAGCAGTGATATATTGCTGGAGCAACTTTTTACAGTCGTACCTTTTAACGGACTTGAAGTCATCTCGGGTATTACCTACCAGTTTTCCGGTATACTTCCACAAACAAATTTTCTGGATGCCCCTTTCAACCCGAAAGACTATAACTTCTTCAGCAAAAAAGTGGATGTTATTGATACTGTTTCATTTAAATTTGGCCTTAATCCCGGTACGGATCATAACTTCTCCCTTTTTACCCAGGCATACTATTCGATCAGGGATTTCCGTCTCATGGGCGGAATGAGAATTGACAACAACTCTCATTATGGCCTCAGCGTAAGCCCGAGAATAGCAGGCCTTTATAAAATGAATCCAAGAACTAGCTTCAGAGGCTCGGTAGGATTTGCCTACAAAGCTCCTCCTTCTTCTCTGGCTTGGCAATCCCTCGCTTATAAAGCAGGCGCCAATAATGACAGTCTTATTTATCTGTCAATTCCGAATCCTGATCTTGAACCTGAGAAATACAGATCGGTTGAGCTCGGACTGATAAAAAATTACAGGAAAGGCCTTAACCTGAATATTTCAATCTATTATAACGAGATCCGGAACCGCATAATGGATCTGAATATTCCTGTAAACGAGCTCAACCTGCCTCGTGCAATAATTGAATCAGATACTGCCACGGTGCTGACCAGGATAAACAGCCGGGAATCTATCTCCCGTCTGTACGGTCTTCAGGCAACATTCAGACTGGATGATATAATAAAATCAATCCATATGAATGGAGAACTAAGCCTGACATTTGCAAAATCGAGTGAAAAATTCCCGGAAATATTCCAGATTGCAGGCAACTACCTGAGCAATTTCAAGCTTATTCCAAACCATTTCGGACAGATGAAAATATCAATGCAACCGACAAAGAATCTTTATCTGCAGGTAACAAGCATATGGGAATCAAGCTGGCTCAGGGTAATAATTCCGTTTAAGGAGCTTTATAAAGAGATTATCAGGAATAAGGACGGCTTCTACAGTATGGATGTTGTAGCAAACTACAGGATAGGTATTAACCTGAACAGTTTTGTCAAAGTATCGAACATTTTCGATGAAAAATACGGGGGACCGGGATATTCAGGAACAAAAACCCCCTTACCGTACGACCCCCAGATGGGAAGGAGTATTCATCTCGGACTGACATACATACTGAACTGATGAGGAGGCAAATATTCATATTGGCTATTCTTACAGGTCTGTCACCCTTCTTTCGTGATATAAAAGGTCAGGATTCCACAGCATTAAACTATGTATCAGCAGGTACAACATTCGATCAGGAGGGAAAATGGGAAGAAACATTGCGTAACTGGCTTCGTGCACTGTCGGAATATACCAAGGATGGCGATAGGGCCGGTGAGGCAGCAATTATTGATACGATAGCGGCCAGATACTTCCGGTACGGTATATACAAAAAATCAGCAGAATACTATGAAAGGAAATTTCTTTTGTTCAGACCTGACAATATTGACCAGATGGCTTCGTCAGCTGAATCAACCGCCCGCTCATACTATTATCTTCCCCTGGATTCCCTGGCCTCAAAATGGTATGATACAGCGGTACACTTATACGAACAGGAAGGTGATT
>CAYQBZ010000386.1:0-3671 GCA_964415855.1 uncultured Rikenellaceae bacterium | reverse complement strand
CGGCTCAAAAATAGCCATTTGCCCCCGGGGGGAAATTGATACGGTTGTCGGAGAGGCGGGATTATTCACTGTCATTATTATTCTTGATAATTCCAGCAGTATGGTTAATAATGATCCGGATAAAGAACTGCCGGCTATTGCGGGTTCCTTTATTGATTCGGTTTCGCTCGTCAGCCCGGAAAGCCGCATTGGTGTGGTGATATTTGATGATCGCGCACAGACTTACGAACCGGAATGGGCATCACTTGACCAAAGACCTGTCCCTCAGTGGTTCGAAGACAGTAAGTTCGGAATATTTATTCACTGGGGTGTGTATTCTGTGCCATCATGGGGACCAACAGGCGATAGCATAGGAGTTTATGACAAATATGCAGAATGGTACTGGAGAAAGCTGGATCAGCCCGGTAATGTCCAGAAATATTTCAGGGATTTTCATTTGAAGACCTATGGTGCAAATTTTAAATACCAGGACTTCGCTCCCCTTTTTAAAGCCGAACTTTTTAACCCGGAGCAATGGGCAGCTTTGTTTAAGGAATCCGGAGCAAAGTATGTCGTACTTACTTCAAAACATCATGAAGGATTCACACTATGGCCAAGTGCTCAAAGCTGGAACTGGAACAGCGTTGATATAGGCCCGCACCGTGACCTTTGCGGTGACCTGACAACAGCAGTAAAGAATGCCGGACTTCATATGGGATTCTATTATTCTCTATATGAGTGGTATAACCCAATATATAGAACCAGCCTGTCAGATTATGTCGATCAACATATGATACCACAGATGAAGGATCTTGTGAATCGCTATACTCCTGATATTCTGTGGACAGACGGGGAATGGGATCATCCAAGCCCGGACTGGAGAAGCGAGGAATTTCTGGCATGGCTCTACAACGATTCTCCTGTCAGGTTGAATGTAGTGGTCAATGACAGGTGGGGAAGTGAAACACGAAGTAAGCATGGAGGAATCTTTACAACTGAGTATGGTCTTGTACATGATAAGGAAGGAACGGAAAATGCTGTTTACCATCCGTGGGAAGAGTGCAGGGGAATAGGTACATCTTTCGGATTTAACAGGACTGAGGGACTCGCTGACTATTCCACGGCGGAACAGCTGATAAAGCTTCTCGTTTCAACTGTCGCTGCAGGCGGAAACCTTCTGCTGGATATAGGACCCGCATCTGATGGGACCATTCCCGTAATTATGCAGCAGCGGCTTATGGAAATGGGTAACTGGCTCAGTATAAACGGTGAGGCAATTTATGAAACCAGGGCATTCATTCGGAATAAGGATGATGAAGCCATTAATGCGGAAACGAACAGATCCATTTATTTTACAAGGAAGGACAATGACCTGTATGTGATATGTCTTGACTGGCCCAGGGAAGAACTGGTACTGAAAGGGCTGAGATCGTCAGGGAAAGCAGCAGCAAAGTTACTGGGCACCGGCAAAGAAGTTGCTGTAAGGTCTAAGGGTAGCAGCCTTGTAATTACGCCACCGTCACTGTCTCCGGATGACTACCAGCTCGCATATGTTTTTAAGATCACTAATATTCTTAATTAAATGCAAAACCAATTGTTATTCTGATTATATTTCAACTCTTAACTTTCAACTTTAACTATCCTGAATTATGAAAACTATCCTATCTTTTTTCGCTGCTGCCGTGGTTCTTTTTGCAATATCTTCCTGTGCAAGTGAATCCACACCTGCTACTGAACAGAAAACAGATATTTCTGAATTCCTCGGACAATGGACCATAGATATCGAAGGCGGATCTGTTGGCTGGCTCGAGGTACGCCAGGAGCCAAACTTCCTGGATGCTGATCTTCTTTGGGGAGGCGGAAGTGTACTACCTGTCTCTAACGTATTTCTTGCCCTGGATAAGGTACTGGTCATCCAGAGATCAAATACCTCAGGGCGGCCAAGAGCTGAAGGCAGTGAGCCCGTCCGCACCAGGATAATTACCAACTGGCTTGAAATAGAGAAGAAAAGTGCCGATACCATTACCGGGTGGCTGCTGACGCCAAGACGTAATGGCATGGGCGTAGACTCAACTTCTATCGTAGGCGTTAAATTGCCTCCTGTCCCGCCTGCACCGGATATGGCAAATCTGAAATACGGAGAACCGATTACGTTATTTAACGGTAAGGATCTCACAGGATGGAGACTTATAAATGAAAACCAGACGAACGGATTCAAAGTTGTTGACGGAGTATTGATCAACGATCCGGTTAGAGTGGAAGGAGGCCCCAGGGTAAGTTATGGGAATATAAGAACAGATGCGGAATTTGAGGATTTCAACCTGAAACTGGAGGTTAATGTGCCGGCAGGAAGTAACAGCGGGGTTTATCTTCGCGGAATGTACGAGATACAGGTCTCAGATTCTTACAAACTCCCCCTCGATCCGCATAACATGGGAGCACTTTACAGCCGAATTACCCCTTCTGTGAATGCTGAAAAACCGGCGGGAACGTGGCAGTCACTTGATATCACTTTGTGCGACCGGCATTTGACAGTTTTGCTGAATGGGATTAAGATCATTGATAACCAACCGGTATACGGCCCTACAGGCGGTGCCATGAAATCTGATGTATTCACCCCCGGACCAATTTATCTCCAGGGAGACCATGGAAAAGTTGAGTACAGGAATATAGTGCTGACGCCGATTGTCAAATAATCACTGAACCATATTACATTATCAATCAACATCAGAATTTACTCTCTTTTGTTAACGATGAATATTATTTCTGATAATTCACAGGGATCCTCAGATATCTGCACGAGATTTAACTTATGAGCAGATATATTCTGATATTTTTCATCTTGCCTGTGCTACTTTATGCAGAGCAGGGCTTTAGCGGGACAGTAGCAGCAGGTAATGATAAGGGGCTGTCGCAAATATCATCTGTCGATACCCTTCCCACTAACCAGGTGCTTTATAATGGCAGGGTCTGGCGCAACCTTTATTACCGGGTACGGGAGGACCAGTTCCTGTTTTCTTCTGATTTTTTGCCAGGCTCCATTACCTTAAGTAGCAGTACATTCAACAATATAGAGATCAGATACGATATTTTCAGTGATGAGATCCTTATCCCGAAAAATAACGGATCAGTACTGCAGGTGAACAAGGAGATGGTCGACAGCTTCAACATAGGATACCTGAATAGGCTGTATTATTTCAAGAAAGTGGAAAATGACAGTATAAGGGGATTTAACGGTTATGTTAATATCGTGTATAATGGTAAGAGTCATGCATATGTGAAATTCAGGAAAGAGATCGCATTGCTCGCAGTAGACGGTAAATATGACTCTTTCTATCAGATCCAAAGCCTCTTTATTGAAAAGGATGACATTTTATATACGGTAAAAAGCAGAAGGGAACTGATTAAACTGTTTGCCGACCGAAAAACTGAAATACGCAGTTACATTAAAAAGAACCGGCTGAATATTTCAGTGAAAATCCCTGAAAGCATTGTACCTCTTCTTAAGTTTTATGATAGTCTGGGAACCTGACCCTGGTCATATGAAGATAAAAATATTAATACTGGTCTCATTTATTCTGTCCATCTCATCAGACCTGATGGCTCAGGACAAATATCTTATAGAAAAGGACGTAAGCGGACTGACTTTTAAGGAATTTGTCACCGTGGCAGAAGATCTTCTTAAAGTGAAA
>CAYQBZ010000385.1:0-3710 GCA_964415855.1 uncultured Rikenellaceae bacterium | reverse complement strand
ACCAACAGGATCAACGGCACAAGGTTTCTCCATAAAAATATGTTTTCCTGCTTTAACCGCAGCCTCTACATGCTGCGGACGGAAATGTGGAGGTGTACAGAGCAGTACAACATCTATTCCCGAATCAAGAACTTTTTCATAATTATCGAAACCTAAAAAACACATCTCGTCCGGGATCTCCACATTCTTCTGGGTCCTCAGCTCAGCCCTGCATTTCTCAAGACGATCCTGGAAGACATCCCCCAGTGCTACTATTTCAAGATTTGGTCCCGCATCAAGAAAATTAATCGCAGCCCCGGTACCTCTTCCTCCACAACCGATCAGCCCGGCTTTCAGGACTTTCCCGTCAGGTGCACCTGTAAGCAGCTCCGGCAGTTGTATCTCCTCTTTCTTTGATGAGTTCCCGGAACATGAGCTTAAAAGCTGAGCAGCCCCTAAAGTACCTAAAGTGGCTATTGCAGTATTGGAGATAAAATTACGGCGGCTTAGTTCTTCTTTCTTTTTCATGGTATAAAATGAATTATAAAAGTTAAGCTTTTAAAAAGATTATTCGGATGCCTATAAATTTATGAAAAAGTGTTTGAATGGAAGCTATAATAATCATAAAACAGGACAGATTGACAATAATAAAAAAAAATAACTACTTTTCAGTGCCTAATTCATCGTTGTCAGTATGCGTTCACGACTTTACGCCATCCTCTCCATTCCCGTTTTTGGTATCTTATACCTGGTGACTGCGGTTGGTGTAATAATTTACAAAGGATTTATTTACCTGTTTCGGGCTTCCGAATTGTCAGGGCATTTCATTAAGAAAGGATTCAGGTTATTGCTTAAAGTGATAAAGAGTTGTGATACTATAACGGATAGACGCATATCCAAAGGAGGCATGGTATTATGGTGATTCATTTTCAGATCTCGATGTATTAAGCATGGCAGGCAATCCGGTTTGTGTAAACCCTGATAAAAAGCTAAAAAAAGCTGCCATAAAAAGAGGATGGAAGATCCTGCCATGAAATTGTTACCTCTTTTGTGAACATTTGAAACAACTGCTTGTTTATCTCAGCAGCAATTCCCCTGTAGCATTTCCGGTATCAGTGAAAATCCCGGTGGATATAAGAGTATATATTACCTCTCATATGATAATAAACCTTTAATAAAGCAATTATGAAAAATCTATTATTTTCCGTTTTCCTGGCTGTACTGGTCACTTATACAGGTTCAGGGCAGAGTATATATTTTAAGGCAGGGGCCGGATATGGTGTACCTATTGCCGCTACTTCAATAGGTGAGAACTACTTCCGTTCCCAGATTTATAACGGGAACATCTCCACTTCTGAAGATGTAACTGAAAGTGTTTCAGGCTCATATGGAGCAGGAGTGGATCTTAATTTTGCATTCGGTTATGAATTTAACGAGAATTTTATATTTGAGCTGGATATGCAATATATGATGAGCAATAAGCTGAAGACATACGACAATTATACATATGAAGATATCTCAGATCCACTCAATCCATATTCTGATGTGGACAATTCAAAAATAGTAACATCCGCAAAAGGGCTGTTCTTCAATCCTTCAGTCGTCTTTTCAGCAGGCTTCGGGAAGGCAGCTCCTTATGCGAGGTTTGGCTTTGTGCTGGGATCTCCCCAAATTACAGGACACAGATCTTCTTATTACAATGGCGACGGAATTGATTCAACTGAGACGGCCTGGAAAGAAACCAAAGGAATTTCCTTTGGATTTCAGGGAGCAGTCGGGATGAACTGGAAATTAAATGAATGGCTTGACTTATATACTGAATTAAATTTTATCAGTATGACATATTATCCGGAAGAATACAATCTTACCAAGAGTATACATTCAGATGGTTATACCATAACTGATAATCTGCCAAATCTGACTGTAAACCAGAAACAGATCATATATAAAAAGAAATATGATTTATATGCTTCTGTACCCCAAACAGAACCTTCAGTAGCTTTGCGATCAGGAAATCCCTTCAGTTCTCTCTCTGTCCAGGTTGGAATAAAATTCTCACTGGGGAAGAACGATGAATAACACTTTGTAATACTGATCAGTAAACTTCGAGAGTACGCCAGTCTGGCAGATTTGGGAACCTGGCATGGGGCTCAGTCTGGTACCAGAAACATACTGAAGAGATATCTGATTTCTGGGGGAGGTATCTGCCACCCTTATGCCAGCCAAGGTCCTGAATGGTTATCTTAAGATCTTTTTCAAATCGAACAGGATCCATAATATGCCAGCGGTAAAGCCCGAAACGCTGCATTACATTATAGTGGCCGTCTCCCCTTATTACCTGGTGCAGACCGGCGTAAGGGGTGCAGAATTCAGTATAATTAACCACTTCCACACCTGCATCATTTCTCTTCCTGGTGTCAAAATCGTACGATCCGCAGAAATAATCTTCTGTCCCGGTTCCGCATATAGTCGGGAATTTTGTATCGCCATCAATATAAAATTTGATCTCTCCTTCACCCCACCATCCGTTATTATGGACTCCCCAGGCCAGGCAGACCCCGACGTACTGGCCTTTACCCTTTACGCCATCCATAATTGTATAAACCGATGTCTCGTCCGGATTTGACCTGCGGAACTGTGCATGAAGGTAGGCAGCGTCAGCAGGCACATCTGTCAGAGTGTAGTCCACCTGGTAATAAAGGGTCATCGGATCAGTATCATTTATGTTCTCCATTGTTATCCTGCATTTTTTCCTGAAAGGCATAACCCAGTAACAGTTAAAAGCACTTCCCGGGTTAACACATACTGCCAGAGATGACAGAGGAGCGTAAACTCCCCAGCCCATACCAAAAAAATCTCCGACAGGGCATTCGATCGAAGGCTCCGTTTCGTCATCCCAGTAAAAACGTATTATCGAGAAACGCCAGTTGCCTGTAGGTGTCATCCAGATATGCTGTATGGCGCCGGGTCCGTCAATAACAGCCATTGTGAATGTTTCGCCCGGCTGGATCCTCACATAAGGATTCACCTTCCATCCTTGTCCAAGGTCTCGCGCAGCGTTGAATGCATTTGCTGTGTTGGGTTTGTCTTTATCAGCAGGATCCGCCATGCCTGCATTACCTTTCTCACCGGAAAAGTTCTCAGGACTTATGGAACGCGTTTTAGCATCGGATAACCTGTACAGATTACCCATATTCATATCGAGTCCGTTAAATTTATTCTGCGACAATGCCAGTAAAGGCAAAATCAAGATACACAGAATTAATACCAGTAATTTTTTCATTTCAGATAATTTTAGGTTAGCATAATTAAGTCTACCTAAAATTAGTAAATATGAAGGATATCCTGACCGGGATTAATAAATTAACCAAATAAAAAAGGGGATGTATGAGCCAATCCCCTTGTGTGCAGCATATTATAGCCCGCGGATATGAACCGCGGAATAAGTCATCAGAAAATATACCTTATTGAAATTGCACCTCCATCGGCCCAAAAACCTGTGTATCCGACAAGGTTAATGGCAGGCTTCCAGTCAATGCCAATATTAATAGGTGCCTCAGTGAAACTGTATTCAATACCAAGTATGCCATCAATTCCGATAATGGTATAATCAGTTCCTGCTGTTCCCCATGTGGTATTGTTACCATTCCAGAAACCTATATGAGCACCGCCACCATAATACCAGTTCAGGTGGTCCACATCAAAAGCATTATTATGTATCTCATACAATC
>CAYQBZ010000384.1:0-3717 GCA_964415855.1 uncultured Rikenellaceae bacterium | reverse complement strand
CTCCGTCATAAGGTGCGTTTGTGCCGTTTAACACGCTTAAGAGAGTCGACTTTCCGGCACCGCTTGCACCCATAATAC
This sequence comes from uncultured Rikenellaceae bacterium, assembly GCA_964415855.1. Lineage (GTDB taxonomy): Bacteria > Bacteroidota > Bacteroidia > Bacteroidales > VadinHA17 > LD21. Next base: position 3,639 of record CAYQBZ010000384.1, on the reverse strand, counting down.
CCACCATTCTTCCGGATTCCTCCTTGAAGCTCATGTGATGTATCCCGACTTTTCCACTTTTAAACCTGTATTCCAGGTTATTGACCTCATAAACCACCCTGGATGCCTCGAACTCCTCCTTAAGGAACTGCATCGTGACATCCCAGTAATATACCGGTGCTATCTTATATCCCTTGATGGAAGAACCCTGGCTGAAGGGATAGACTTTATCCTCCTGTAACAGCTGTCCGTTCATTGAGAGTTCTCCGGATCCTGTAAACCTTACGAAATACATCCTGACCGATGGTACAAAAAGAACCCATATCTGTCCTTTCAGCAGATCCTTAAAGACATGTTTTGCCTCTCCTGTGTCAAAATCCGGCAGGCTGTTAATAACAAGAAGGTTAGCCGTTGAGGGTATATCCGTAAAAGGATTCAGGACGAATCTTTCTATGAATTCGTATTCCTCTTCCGTAATATTTAAACCCTCAGCAAGGGTGCTTACAAAACCAAGCTCAAGCTGGCTTACTTCCTGTCCGCCAGATTTACAGAATTCAAGTACCTGGATAACCACAACTATCCTCTGTTCCTGGTCGAGCTGTCCCTGCTCATTGATCTCATTACAAAGTTTGCGGATCCTTATTGCAATAGCCCCTTCGCGTCTTTCTGCACTGCTCTTTTCCAGCTTTTTCCGTGCTTCGTCATATTCCTTATCATATATCGAAAGATATTTCTTTACAAGCTCCTGGTTAAGCAGACGTTTAAGGAACGCTTCGACAACGCCTCTTCTCTCCACGTCATTAGTATGAGGCTTGGCAATTATCGCAAACAGCTGCATCAGGGTTTCTAGGATCTTCTCACTCATAGTAAATAGCTTTTATTTCCCGCTTTGAAGATATGAAATTAGTTATTTGGTACAACTTTTCCTAATAATAACTTTTAACTTCAGGTGTGCCGGGGCATCCTGTCTTATGAGCCGTTATGGATCCTTTTATTTCCGCTTGTACGGCTCTTCCTGCCCTTTTTTACTGAATAGCCGAATTTACCTATTAGCGGGCCCGTCTCATAGTACTTCCCGTGGGAATAACATATAGGTTGTGTCTCGTTGAATCTGAACAATCCGCTATTCTGATCGAGATATCTGTCATCAGCATTAACTGCAACAACCTCCGACAGAAACATATGATGACTCCCAAGCTCTCTTATCTCTTTTACGATACATTCAATATTAACAGGTGATTCACTGATAAGAGGAGCTTTTACCACAGATGCTTTTGCAGGAGTGAGTCCCATCTCACTGAACTTGTTATGATCAGCCCCTGATCTGACACCACACCAGTCGGTGGCAAAGGCGAGTGTTTTTGTGGTCAGGTTTATCACGAACTCACCGGTTCTCCTTATAATACTGTAGGAGTGCCGTTCGGGTCTTACCGAGATATAGCACATAGCCGGATCAGTGCATATTGTTCCGGTCCAGGAGACTGTTATGATATTATATTCTTCCGGAACAGATCCGCAACTTATCATAACCGCCGGTAACGGATAGATCATGGTCCCAGGTTTCCAGACAATTCTTCCCATGATTTAACAAATTTGCCCAAATATAGGTAAGATTCATTTTTTTACGTGTCCCTGTCGGAAAAATAACTGATTTATATTCCGGCAGATAATCCTGCAGCTTTCCTGTTGCCAGTTTGGCATGTTGAAAAGGTTAAAATGTGCCAAATCGACAAGATGAATATAATAAGCTCCTGTGGCAGAAATTTTGAAGCCCCGTTTTAAAAATTACTGAAGATGAATTTAAATAATTTTACAATAAAGGCTCAGGAGGCTGTTCAGCAGGCTTTTAATGTAGCAGAGGCGAAAGGCCAGCAGGCTGTTGAATGTGCCCATATCCTTCGGGGTATCATTAGCCAGGCTGAAAGTATTACAGATTTTCTTTTCGGGAAGATGGGTGTTAATACCTCAGGTCTTGCCGGGGAGACCGATCGCCTTATCGATACGTACCCAAAGGTTTCCGGTGCTGAGTCGTACCTCTCCCAGAAGGCTTCAGAGGCTTTGCGCAAAGCAAACAGCCATGCAACAAAGATGAAAGATAAGTTTGTAACAGCTGAACACCTGCTTCTTGGTATACTTGAAACAAACGACCAGGCTTCAGGGATCCTTAAAGACCATGGGGTAACCGTAAGGGATCTGCAGGAAGCAATAGGGGAGCTGAGGAAAGGTGCATCGGTTGAAAGCCAGACAGCGGACGATACTTTCAATGCACTGACAAGGTACGCGATCAACCTGAATGAAAGAGCCAGCTCAGGGAAGCTTGATCCGGTTATCGGGAGAGATGACGAAATACGGCGGATCCTGCAGATACTTACCCGCCGGACAAAAAATAACCCGCTTCTTATTGGTGAACCGGGCGTTGGAAAAACAGCTATTGCAGAAGGTCTTGCTCACCGGATAATAAGGGGAGATGTGCCTGAGGATATCAAATCCAGGGTGATTTATTCACTCGACATGGGAGCATTAATTGCAGGAGCAAAATATAAAGGTGAGTTTGAGGAAAGGTTAAAATCAGTGGTCAATGAGGTCATAGGATCTGAAGGTGAGATAGTGCTTTTCATCGATGAGATACATACGCTTGTAGGTGCAGGGAAATCGGAAGGAGCTATGGACGCTGCTAATATTCTCAAGCCCGCTCTTGCAAGAGGGGAACTCAGAGCCATAGGGGCAACAACGCTGAATGAATATCAGAAATATTTTGAAAAAGACAAGGCGCTTGAAAGAAGGTTCCAGGTTGTTATGGTAGATGAACCCGACAGGGCGGATTCTATCTCCATCCTGAGGGGGATTAGGGAAAAATATGAGACACATCATAAGGTTATCATCAGGGACGAGGCCCTTATTGCTGCCGTCGACCTTTCAACAAGGTATATAACTGACAGGTTTCTTCCCGATAAGGCTATTGACCTGATAGATGAAGCTGCATCGAGATTACGGCTTGAAATGAACTCGGTACCGGAAAAACTTGATGAAGCTGAAAGGACCATAGCCAGGCTTGAAATTGAGAAAGAGGCAGTGAAACGTGATGGCGATAAAGTAAAGGCCGATATACTTCTTCGTGAACTGGCCGAACTCCAGTCCAGAAGAGATGAGCTAAAGGCAAACTGGCAATCTGAGAAAGATATGATTGAAAAGGTGCAGGTAAAGAAAGAACTAGTTGAATCTCTTCGCTTTGAAGCTGAACAGGCTGAGAGGTCAGGAGATTATGGTAAAGTGGCCGAAATAAGGTATGGCCGGATTGTTGAACTCGAAAATGAGATATCTGATCTTAAGGAGGAGATAGAAAAGAAAAGGAGCAAAGGGTCACTTATCCAGGAGGAAGTCCGGTCGGAGGATATAGCCGCGATCGTTTCCAAATGGACAGGTATCCCTGTGTCGCGAATGCTGGAAAGTGAAAGGGAGAAGTTGTTAAGGCTGGAAGACGAGTTGCATCTTAGGGTTGTGGGACAGGACGAAGCCATCACTGCAGTTGCTGATGCAGTAAGAAGGTCAAGGGCAGGGCTGCAGGATCAGAGAAAGCCGGTAGGGTCCTTTATTTTTATCGGGACAACAGGTGTGGGAAAAACTGAACTGGCAAGGGCTCTTGCCGGATTCCTCTTCAAT
>CAYQBZ010000383.1:0-3741 GCA_964415855.1 uncultured Rikenellaceae bacterium | reverse complement strand
GTTTATTGACACCTTTAATGACTGGTGTCACAGGAATAATGTCAGATCGAGGATGCAGGCCTATGGCAGGGGTATGCATCCGCTAGAAGCAAGTATGGAAATAGATATTCCTGAGTGTGAAACGTGGTTATCAAGGGATGTCGGAAGGGAGTATCCTGACATGGGAGTACGAGGACGTGCTCCCAAGATGTGTAATAAATATGTCTCATCGGCAGCTGTACTTGCAGGTAAAAAAGTTGTGAGCTGCGAAGAGATAACGAATACTTCCATGGTTTTTATGGCAACCCTGGAAAACATTAAGATTGCCGGGGATCAGAGTAATATCTCAGGGGTAAATCACTCCATCCTCCACGGATTTAACTATTCTCCTTTAGATACGGAATTCCCGGGCTGGGTAAGATATGGCACATTTTTTAATGAGAGGAATACATGGTGGCCATATTTCCGCATATGGGCAGATTATAAAGCACGCATTTCATATCTTCTGCAAAATGCGACTTCCAGAGCAAATGTTGCTATCCTTCAGCCTCTTACAGACCTCTGGCTTAAGATGGGACCACAACGTGATCCTTTCCCACAGAAATGGTACCCCGAATATCAGAATAACCTGTGGGAAGCTGTAAACCAGAATGGTGGAGGTTGCGATTATGTAAGTGAAAACATTATCAGGAAAGCAACCTTCAGAAACGGGCAAATGAAATACAATTCCCGTTCTTATAATACCATCCTGTTACCTGAAATTGAGACACTTGACCTGGATACGACAAAAGCCCTGCTGTCCTTTACCAGGGCAGGAGGGAAAGTCGTCTTTATAGGTAAGAAGCCATTCAAATCACCTTCCTACAGCAATATGGTCAACTTCAATAAAGAAGTGGCTGAACTGGTTAATGAGATTATGAGCCAGCCCGGGGGAAATGCCGTGGTATATCCTCCTCCTGAAGAGGATGTAATTAAATGGTACGGAATGATGCAGGATGAGCTGGAATTAAATCCCTATGTCAGGTTTGATAAAACTCACAGATATTTAAGTCAGTCAAGTTATAGTATTGGAGACAATAACATGTTCTTCATTGCAAATACCAGTCTGTCGGAACACATCTCTGTAAGGGCTGAATTCCTGGTGGAGAAAAATCTACATCCATGGATATGGGATGCGGAGACAGGTGTGAAAATGTTATATCCGTCAGGTAGTGACAACAATATTATCGACCTTGAACTTCCTCGTGCCACATCTGTTATGATTGTCTTTGAGAAAGCTTCTGAAGGAGACCGGTTCAACCCGGTTATTCTGAACGGAAATGGAGAAGAACTCGAAGGGTCATGGCAGTTGCAGCTGAACCATATGAATGGCGACAGTAAGCAGATAGACCTTGAATCCCTGACCGACCTGGTTGAAAACGACCAGACAAGGGATTTTGCCGGCGAAATATATTATGAAAAAACGATAATTGTTGACTCATTAAAATACCAGTATATTGATCTTGGAGATGTGCAGGGAGTTTCCGAACTGACACTAAACGGGGATCTTATTGGGACCAGATGGTATGGTGCTCATACTTATAATATTAAGGATGCACTTAAAGTGGGCGAAAACAAGCTGTCGATCAAACTTACAACCATAACCGGTAATTATCTTAAAAGTCTGCCTGATAATGTGGTCGCCAGGATCTGGACAAGACGTCAGAGAAATTACCCGATGGGGATACTCGGACCGGTTAGGATAGTATAAGATCCGTTAATCGGTGTTTACCTTCACATCCCTGAACATGAATGGGTTATCGCTGAGTCTCAGGGTCAGGCCGCTGGCGATAGTCACATTCCTGATAATGACTTCCCTGGTGATAACATATGGAAATTCCTCCACGCAGGAGTCATTGGTCATCTTTGGATTGAAATTTCCAAATATGGCGGGACCCTGGTAGTCATCCGGATGACTGGAGTCGTCTATCCGGAGGTTTTCTATTGTGATCTTTTCAGGCATGAAACAGGTATATCCGAAGTCATGCTGACCGGAATTCGATCCACCTATAAGGCTTGCTTTGGTTGCCCTGCCACCACCTGAGGGAATGAAGACACAATTACGAATGATGAATTCTCCCTGCCATGTGCTGCCATAGTCGGAGCGAAGGTTGATAAGATTACCTCCGCAGATGGTAGAATTCTCCACGATAAAAGTACCGCTGCCAATGGCGTTTATTCCCTGGTGTCCAAGGGTGGAGTTGCGAATTGTGGCATTGGCAACCCCCATATGTGCGTCGAAGCGGGATAGTGTACAACTGTCGTACAGAAGATTCTTGCAATAATTGGATCCCAGTATCCCCCAGTATCTTCTGTCGTTAATGTCATTTGTCTGGCTGCAGTTTATGAATGACACGTTGAGGGCCCGGTTGGGGGTGATGTCGTAGGTACCCATGGAGACTGCAGATCCGGCAGAGCCAATAGTCTGGTATGTAAGGTGTCCTGTCAGGATGGTGTTCCTCACAGTTACATAGGCACAATCGCTGATATTTATGAAACCGTTGTAAGGTGCTCCATGATCTCCTTCCCCGGTGACACGGTGTTCCAAACCATCCACTATAACATTGGAGCGCCTGATAGCTATACCCCGGCTATAGTAGGTGTATTTCGATTCTGCACTATTGGCAATGGTTGTGAAACGTCCTCCTGTGATGGTAAGTGTTGTCTCGTCGATAGGAAGCGCAGTGATGTCTGTTATCTCGTCGAAATCCCAGATAATCGGAGCGCTCATATCCACCTTACCCCTTTTGTCCACAATAAATATATCCGTTTGTGAGGATCCGTTATTCTGGTTCAGCCCGTACCTGATGTATCTTTTTACATGTGAATCGCTAACAGTGACAATACAGGTTCCTGGTAGCGAGATGTCAGTAAATTCCTGGTTCCTCCTGAGGGAAGATATCCCCTCAGGCTTGAAAGGTGTCAGAGTGGAACTTACCAGGAAAATATGGCCATTACGGTTCTGGACGTCTGAATCGTCAATTATAAATGCTGCGGTACCGAAATCGGTATCGGTCCGTATGACTGCCGTGCGGTTCTTCCCACCTATATAATAAGTAGCACCCTCATCGGCTCTCACAGGAAGTCCTTCCTGATCGGCGAAGGCATGGGTTGCGGCGATAGCATCTATATCATCCCTTTTCCCGTCACCCCTGGCCCCGAAGTCACTATACCTGACAAATCCATTGCCTTTAAATTTAAGAGCATCCTTTGGTGATACATTAATAAGCAGTACCCCTTTTTTATTAGTTCGTACCCGGGTTTTATTCTTGTTGGATCTTATCACAATATTTTCAGGCTGGCTTTTGGACTGTCCCCTTGTCAGACTGAATAAACAGGAAAACAAGATGAAAAAAATGAGTATGGTTTTCATAATAGTGTACTTCGGTACTTATTAAATTAAAACAGGTCAGAAATATTATGGAAATTAAGGCATATAGGTACTAATAAAATGTTAATTTTCATATAAGTTCAAAAAAAATCTCAGAACTGCGTTTATATAAAAGTGAGAGTCTTCTGATTGGTTATAAAAGAGCAGGAAAATAGCTGATAATTCAATCAGGTAATCAAACCTCTGTAAATCCCTGCAAATGTTATCTGTTGTTTCCAATCTTGAATGTAAAAGCCGGAAGCCTTGCTATAATCAAGAAACCATGTTACAACCTGTGTGAAAAATCCGTTCTTATTAAATAATAACTTACGTCCTGTTCCCTGGGTTACTCT
>CAYQBZ010000382.1:2002-3744 GCA_964415855.1 uncultured Rikenellaceae bacterium | reverse complement strand
TCAGGTACTTAGCGGCCCGGCATTTTAAATATTATTACTGCACAATCTTAGCCCTTATAGTACTTATGGCCCCAGTAATATCCTTAATATTTTGCTCTGTAAGACTGGTGGTCAGTCCCTCATATACCTTTTTTATCGGATCAAGTGTCCTGAGAAACTCAGCTATACTTGGATCGGTGTTGTATGGTTGTGTCAGCTCCAGGTAAAGTTCAAATGACTGCTTTTGCTCGATCAGCACCCTGGAAATTCCTGCAACCTGGTAAGCTGCTTCTGACACATGTGTTGTAAGATACATCCCTTCCACCCAGGCACCGCCAGCAACAAGAAGGGCCAGAACCTGCTGGTCATTCTCACTCAGGTATGCGTAAGTTTCATTAAACGTTCCTGTAAGTATTTTTACCAGCTCATCCCTGTTATCAAAGTTCTTTTTCATATCATCATACAACTCTTCCTTGTATATTTGCGACATATTTAGTTCGTTGGAAATAGCCCTTATCGCATCAAGATAATCCCTTACCTGCTGTTCCATATTATATAATGTTGCATAGCTCAGATCAGCTCCAAAGACACCAAGATTTATTGCTCTGTCAGTGCTGCTGAAATATTTCTTTGCGTTTGCAACCGGATTTGAAATACCAAAGATATAACCCACTTCAAGTTCGGTCAACATTTTGATAACCTCTGCTGATGAAGGAATTTCATAGACATTAACTTCAATCTGATCCTCTACCTTCTCAACTTGTTTCAATTCCTCTGCTTTTTTCTCCTTTGCAGCGGATCTGTTTTTGCAAGCGGGCAAGAATGTAAAACCTATCAATAGCACCGGCAGTAAAATACCTGCAATAATCTTTTTCATTTTATATTAGTTTAAGGTTTAAATCATCACTAAAAACTGTCGATAAAAATAATAAATATTATTGAAACTAATAATCGCATAGAACATTAAAATTCAAACCTCTTCCTCTCAAAGCCAGCTACTCTTTGGACAGGATGCAGATCATGCAAGTTAATTTCAGGAGCTCTCTATTTTTTATATATCTTTATGCCCCTGAAATTATACCTTGTTTTGATGACCTGGAATTTCGATGAGCCTGCCGGCAGAGAAGGGACAAATTGTATTAAATATGATCTCAGGGAAGAGATTTTCGGCGTTAAGGATGTTATCCCTATGTGGGTAGCTGACATGGATTTCAAATCTCCGGATTTTGTAACAGACTCATTTCAAAACCGCCTTAAACACGGTATTTTCGGATATTCATACCGGCCGCCTGAATATTTCCGGTCAATAGCTGACTGGCTCATCTGCCGTCACAACTGGCAGGTAAATAAAGAATGGATATCTTTTAGTCCGGGAGTTGTCCCGGCCCTTAACATATGCACCCTGGCATTTACAAGGCCCGGTGACAGTATTGTTGTTCAGCCTCCTGTCTATTTCCCGTTCTTCTCCGCAGTGGAATCACATGATCGTAAATTAATCTATAACAGTCTTAAGGAGTCTGAAGGAAGATGGACAATGGATCTCGATTCCCTTGTTTCGGCAATTGACTCCGGTACAAGAATGATAATTATTTCAAACCCTCACAATCCTGTAGGTCGGGTATGGACACCGGAAGAGCTTAAAAGCCTGGCAGATATCTGCCTTGAGAATAATATCATTATCCTGTCCGATGAGATACACTGTGATCTTGTCCTGCCCGGTTTCAGGCATACCCCTATGGCAGTTCTTTCGCAAGAAATAGCCG
>CAYQBZ010000382.1:0-1992 GCA_964415855.1 uncultured Rikenellaceae bacterium | reverse complement strand
CGCACCAAGCAAAACATTCAACCTGGCCGGACTTTCAACATCGTCGGTTATAATATCAGATCCGGGACTGAGAAAGACCTTCAACAGGATGCTTGACAGCCTGCATGTGGGAAATGGAAATATATTCGGTACAACAGCCTCGATCGAAGTATATTCAAAGGGTCACAGATGGCTCGATGAGGTCATTGAATATATTGACCATAATATTATATTCGTGGAGGAATATTGCAGAAAAATGATTCCTTCAATCATTCCGGTTCACCCCGAGGCAACTTACATGATCTGGCTCGACTGCCGGGCTCTGGGTATGACTGGAAGAGAACTGCAGGAATTTTTTGTGAAAAAAGCCGGTGTCGGGCTGAATGAGGGTTCCACTTTTGGGCCCGGAGGAGAAGGATTTATGAGAATGAATGTTGCAACGACACACCAGGTAGTAATGGAAGCTATGGAACTTATTGAAAAAGCTGTTGCCGCAATTAGTTAAAGCATATTTAAGTACAGTGATATATTTACAGTTTGCCTATGAATGACAATATACAGGTCAGATTAACACTTGAAGACGGAACAGTCTATCATGGCCGTTCATTTGGATCACCTGTCCCATCGGCAGGAGAGGTTGTTTTCAATACTGCCATGACAGGTTACCCGGAAAGCCTTACAGATCCGTCATACCGGGGGCAGATACTCTGTCTCACATACCCGCTTGTGGGCAATTATGGTGCTCCTGCCAGAAACGAAGAAAATTTCCTGTATCGCTTCTATGAATCTTCATCAATACATATCTCAGGGCTCATAGTATCTGATTATTCCTTCGAATACAGCCACTGGAATGCCACAGAGAGTCTTGATGAATGGCTGAAACGTAATAATGTGCCGGGAGTATATGGCATAGATACCAGGGCCTTAACAAAACGAATACGGGAGAAAGGAGCGATGCTAGGAAAGCTTGAGCCTGAAGGGACTGAGACCGCCTTTTACGATCCCAATAAAGTGAACCTGGTAGCAGAAGTAAGTACTGCTGAGAAAAAAATATACGGCACAGGAAAATACAGGATAGTGCTTGTTGACTGTGGTGTAAAATATAATATAATAAGGAATCTCCTGAAAAGAGATACGACAATAATAAGAGTTCCGTGGGATTATGATTTCCATCAGGAAGAATTTGACGGACTTTTTCTTTCAAACGGTCCCGGCGATCCGAAGATGTGCATGGCAACAATTGAGAACATAAAGAAATCATTATCCGGGATCAGACCCGTTTTCGGAATTTGCCTCGGCAATCAGCTCATGGCACTGGCATCCGGAGCAGATACCTATAAGCTTAAATACGGTCACAGGAGCCATAACCAGCCTGTTCTCCAGGTGGGAACGGAGAAAGCCTATATCACATCACAGAATCATGGTTTTGCAGTCGACAATAATTCCCTGGGAGATGATTGGGAACCATTGTTCATCAATATCAATGACCAGACAAATGAAGGGATGAAACACAAAACCATGCCTTTCTTCTCAACACAGTTTCATCCCGAAGCGTCGGGAGGCCCCACTGATACCGATTATCTTTTTGATGTTTTTATTGAAAATATAGAAAAGTCAAAAATAAAGTAGGGATGTTACATACAACGTCCCTACTATTGTATCCCTTCGCTGTCTCAGGCTGTATCGCCACTATCTGTAACAAACTTCATCATCCTTTCTGCGAACTCTGTTGCCGGTGTGTTCTTAAAGATCTTCATCCTTTCTTCGAAAATTTCAGCTATCTCCTTGTTACAGAGGTTTCCAATACTGCCTTCATGGACATAATCGGAAACAGATGTTCTTGAGAATGAGGAATTCTTGACCATGTCGGACACAGCCTTATAGGCATCTCTGAACGGTATCCCGTTCTTTACCAGACGGTTGACCTCTTCGGTGCTGAATATGGTATTATACAGCGGATTCTCGGTAATTTTCTTCCTGATCCTTATATTATTCAGCATCAGAAGCATTATT
>CAYQBZ010000381.1:0-3761 GCA_964415855.1 uncultured Rikenellaceae bacterium | reverse complement strand
CGGGAATTCAGGGATAATCCTGATGACCTGAAAAGAATCCTGGTCCCGACAGCTTCAGGAGTACAAATTCCCCTTGGCGAACTGGTCACAGTAAATTATACGCGTGGCCCCCAGTTGATTAAGAGTGAAAACACCTTCCTGGTCGGTTATGTCATATTCGACAAGAAGCCCGGATATGCGGAGGTGGATGTGGTGGAAAATGCCCAGAAGTACCTCAACAATAAGATAAAATCCGGTGAATTCGGTTTACCGGCAGGGGTAAGCTATGTTTTTACCGGAAATTACGAAAACCAGATCAGGGCTACAAAACGACTTCTGATTGTTGTTCCGATTTCACTTATTCTTATTTTCCTGATACTCTATTTCCAGTTTAGCTCTGTCACCGTATCATTGATGACATTTTCAGGAATACTTGTTGCTTTCGCCGGAGGCTTTATAATGATATGGTTGTATGGCCAGCCATGGTTTCTCAATTTTAATGTTGCAGGGGTAAATATCCACAACCTTTTCCAGATGGGAACCATTAATCTGAGTGTTGCCGTGTGGGTGGGATTTATTGCTCTCTTTGGTATTGCCACCGACGATGGAGTTATTATGGGAACCTATATTCATCAGGTTTTTGCAGAACGCAAACCTTCGTCAACTCAGGAAGTGCGCGATGCCGTGGCTATCGCAGGAAGCAAGAGGGTCCGGCCGGCTATGATGACAGCATCGTGCGCAATTATAGCTTTGCTCCCGATACTTTCCTCAACAGGAAAAGGTTCAGATATCATGGTACCTATGGCAATTCCTTCTTTTGGCGGGATGCTCATCCAGGTGATGACAATGTTCGTAGTACCTGTCCTTTACAGCACATGGCAGGAAGGAAAATTGAAAAGGGATTTAAAGAAACTAAAGGTCTGAAAACATGAAGAAGTATAATATTGTAACAGGAGTTTTATTTTTGCTGATTACTTCAATGGTTTCAGCACAGGAAGAACTGGCAGGATACCTGCAGACGGCTGCTGAGAATAACCCGGGATTAAAAGCCAGGTTCAGCGAATATATGGCAGCACTGGAAATTGTCCCGCAGGTTAAAGCTCTTCCTGATCCGCAGCTGGCCTTCGGCTATTTCATTAAGCCTGTGGAAACACGCGTCGGTCCCCAGCAGTTTAAAATCTCGGCATCACAAATGTTTCCATGGTTTGGTACCCTGAAAGCCAGGGAAAACTCGGCATTACAGATGGCCAAAGCAAAATATGAGGTTTTCGAAGAAGCAAAATCAAGGTTGTTTAATGATGTCAGGAGCACTTATTATAACCTGTATTTCATTAATAAAGCTATTGCTGTTACAGAAGAAAACCTTACCCTGCTGAATTCATTTCAGAACCTGGCCGTGATTAAAGTTGAGGCTGGAATGGCATCGGTGGTAGATGAATACCGTATTGAATTGGAAATCGGTGACCTGGCGAACCAGATGGCTTTGCTGAACGACAAATACAGAACACTGGAAGTCATGTTCAACAACCTTCTTAACACAGATGCCGGATCACCGGTAATACTTCCGCAGCAATTGTGGGAAACTGAACCTGTCCTTTCTAAAGAGGAGATAATGGACAGCATCAAGGTTCAGAACCACCAGTTGCTTAATCTCGATATACAGTCTGAATCGCTCCGGTACAGGGAGGAACTGGCACGTCTGTCAGGGAAGCCTGATCTAAGAATTGGATTTGACTATACAATTGTGGGGAAAGGCGAAAATAACATGGCCGGCAGTGATGCCTTAATGCTGCCCACAATTGGAATGACCATTCCATTGTATCGCAATAAGTATAAATCGATGGTTAATGAAGTCATTTACCACGAGACGGCTAATAAGGAAGAAATAATCGATAAGCAAAATAAACTCCATACTGTTTTTGAACAAACCTGGAGAGATCTTTCAGACGGGAAAAGACGGATAATCCTGAATGAACGACAGGCAGATCTGGCCCGTAAATCACTGAAATTACTTGAAACAGAATATCTGACGAGCAGTAAAAATTTCGAGGAAATCCTTCGTATGGAGCGTAAGTTGCTTAAATATGAGCTGGAACTGGAAAAGGCCCGTGCAGATAAGCAGGCTGCAATTTCCTTCATGAACTATTTAATGGGGCAGTAAAATAAGAAAGATATAAATGAACTTATAAATAAGACAACATGAAAAAGTTTTTCAAATATATAAAAGACAACTATATACTGGTTTTATCCGTATTAGCATCAGGTCTTTTTTTCGGATGGTTGTTCTTTCACTCGTCACCTGGCGTTACAACAGCCGGGAATGAAAATGGTGTTCATGAAGGACATGACCGGGAAAGTGAGACAGCTACGATCTGGACATGCTCCATGCACCCGCAGATAAGATCGGGCAAACCGGGCCAGTGCCCGATATGCGGCATGGATCTGATACCACTTAATTCACTCACCCCTGATGAAGAACAGGTTGATCCCGATGCTATTGTAATGACGGAATCAGCCGCTAAACTGGCTGGAATACAAACTATGGAAGTAAAGAAAGGAGTTGCAAAAAGATACCTTTATCTCCAGGGCAAAGTGCATGCTGATGAAAGGAACATTGCCGAACTTACTGCCCGGTTTGGTGGACGAGTTGAGAAGTTATTCATCAATTTTACCGGTCAATATGTTAGAAAGGGGGAAAAGCTGGCAACTATTTATTCACCGGAACTGGTTACTGCACAACGCGAACTCCTTGAAGCTGTAAGTTATAAGGATTCACGACCGGCACTATATACCGCAGCCAGGGGTAAATTAAAACTCTGGGACCTCAGCGATGACCAAATTGAATCAATTGAAAAGCTTGGAGAGCCACAACTTTATTTCGATGTAATCTCCCCCATCACCGGAACGGTCACCATGAGGCATGTAGCGCTTGGCGACTATGTAAAAGAGGGCAATGCACTTTTCCGGGTAGTTGATCTGAGCAATGTATGGGTACTTTTCGATGCTTATGAAAGCGACATTCCCTGGATAAGAGTTGGAGATCAGGCTGAATTTACAATACAATCTATTCCCGGTAAAACATTCGCAGGGAAAGTGTCATTTATCGATCCCGTTATCAATTCAGCCACGCGTGTAGCCAAAGTAAGGGTAGTACTGAATAATCCAGGTCTCGAGATCAAGCCGGAAATGTTTGTAAATGGTACTATTGAAGCATACATATCCGGGGGAAAGCAGGAGATAATGGTCCTAAAGTCAGCTGTTTTATGGACAGGTAAAAGATCTGTTGTTTATGTAAAAATACCCGGTCGAGACAACCCGACCTTTCTTTATCGTCAGATTACCCTGGGACCTGAAGCCGGCAACTCTTATATAGTTACCGCGGGCCTGGCGGAAGGCGAAGAGATTGCTGTTAACGGCACATTTAAAATAGATGCGGCAGCCCAGCTTCAGGGTCTTCCAAGCATGATGAATCCTGATGGCGGCATAACCGGGACTATTCCCGGAATGGATATGCCAGGAGATAATACCACGTCCAGGCCTGTTGACAATAAAAGCCAGTCAGAAAGAGGACCCGGTGAGGTTCAAGTCCAAAACGTCGTACCGGTGGATTTCTTAATGCAACTTAACAAGGTGTATGAACAGTATATTGTATTAAAGAATGCCTTCGTGGATAGTAATTCTGATAAGGTAGAACATACCGCTCAAAGTATTCAGCAGACTCTGGCAAAAGTAAATATGAAACTGCTTTCGGGCGAAAAAATGACAAAATGGATGGATGAAGC
>CAYQBZ010000380.1:0-3764 GCA_964415855.1 uncultured Rikenellaceae bacterium | reverse complement strand
AATGCGAAAGGACAAATCCAATAATGACCGCTATTGAAAAATATATCCCTCTGGAGGAATTATACAGCGAAACAGGTGTTCTCCCTTTCAACTTTAACACTATTAACAAGCTGATCTGGCTTTTCGAACAAAAACGAGAATTGGTCGAAAAAAGTTACAGGTTCCTCTTCATGCCATCTATATTCTCCTTTCTTCTTACCGGCGAAATGGTAAATGATACGACTATGGCAGGAACATCAATGCTGACCGGCCTTTCTGCCAGGGAGTTCTCACCCGGGATACTCGGACGTATACATTTCCCGGCCGAAAAGATGGGCAGGCCGGTGGAAGCCGGCACCATTACAGGGAAGGTTAATGAAAAAGCTTCAGGTGAGACCCTGGTACCGTCAGGTACTCCGGTAATTGCAACAGGACATGACACGCAATTTGCGATTTTCGGTTCCGGCGCTGAAAAGAACCAGCCTGTCCTTAGCTCAGGAACCTGGGAGATACTTATGGTAAGATCGGAAGGATTCCTGACCGGAAAAGAACAGCTTGAAATGGGAATTACTACAGAGCTTGACCCGGTACCCGGCTTATATAACATTGGCAATCAATGGATCGCTTCGGGAATCCTTGAATGGGCCCGTAAAAATCTCTATCAGGATATCAGCAAAAATGTGTATGAAACAATGATTTCAGGAGCGGAAAAAGTCCCGCCGGGAAGCAGAGGAGTAAAGGTGATACCTAAGTTCTACGAGGAGCTTAAGGGAGAGCCGGGAGGTCAGATCAGCGGACTTACAATGGGAACGACAAGAGATGAAATATACCGTGCCATGCTTGAAGCTCTTTCCGGCAGACTTGCTGAAGGTAAAACAGCCCTTGAGAAAGCAGGCGGTTTTAAAACCGAAAGTATACTGTGCGTCGGAGGAGGCTCCAGGAACAGGTTATGGAACCAGTTAAGGGCAGATTATACAGGGGTTCCATTAAAAATAATCGATCAGAAAGAATCCACTGTCCTTGGTGCCTCATTTTTCGTACAGGCAGCCTGCGGCAACGCTTCATCACCTGAGGAAGCAAGGTCAGCAGTTAATTTAAAAACTGAAATCATCGAACCTGAAAAGTCATAGTAATTACTTATTTAAACCATTGCGCCTTTGTGCCATTATACCGTTGTGCCTCAAGAAATAATCATGAACATAGCATATCTCAACGGAAAATTCCTCCCTAAAATTGATGTAAGGATCAGTCCGGATGACCGCGGCTTTCTTTTTGCAGATGGAATTTACGAAGCCATAATGTGGTACCGGGGTAATTTTTACGATATGGAAAGCCATATTGCCAGGATGAAAAGAAGTCTTAAGGAACTGAAGATAAGATGGCCGGAAGAAGACTCCTTTCCTTCTGTCGCAAAGCAACTGATCAGGTTAAATGACCTTGAACACCAGACTGCACTTGTATATCTTCAGGTGACAAGAGGGGTTGCTCCCAGGAACCATAGCTTTCCCTCACCTGATGTAAGCCCGACGTGCTATTCCTTTGCCAGGAGCATATCACCCGACAGGAATGAAATTGAAAACGGTATAAATGTCCTGTTAAAGAACGACATAAGATGGGGCAGGTGCGACATCAAATCCATAGCACTTCTTCCGAATACGCTGAGCTTCCAGGAGGCAACGGAGAGCGGATGCAGGGAATGTATCTTCATCAGGGATGGTGTTTTTACTGAAGGTACCCACTCAAATATATTTTTCGTAATTGATGGCATACTGTATACCCATCCTGAATCCTATCATATCCTGTCGGGCGTTACAAGAAAAAATATTATTCGCATTGCCAGGGAATCGGGAATAACTGTTACTGAAAAAGCAGCCAGCGAGGCTGATACAGAAAATATCAGTGAAGCATTCCTTACGGGTTCAGTGTCGGAAGTAACTCCTGTTATAAGGCTCGGGAACAATATAGTCGGCAATGGTCTCCCCGGACCCGTAACAAAGATGCTTCAGGACAAATTCCTTGACGAGATAAATACCCTTGTAGATTAAAATGCCCATTCACCGGATGTTTTAATTTTCCTATATTTGCATAAATTTTGGAATAGCATGACTAACACGAATTTAAGTGACCAGGAGCTAATTCGAAGGGAATCTCTGGATGAATTAAGAAAGCTTGGGATCGATCCTTATCCTGCCGCTGAATATAAGACCAATGTTTATGCCCGTGACATTCTGGGCAGCTATTCACCTGAGAAAAAAAATTTCCGGGAAGTATGTCTGGCAGGTCGCATCATGAGCAGGAGGATCATGGGAAACGCTTCATTTGCAGAGCTGATGGACTCTTCAGGAAGAATTCAGATATATGTCCGCCGCGATGATATTTGCCCGGATGAAGATAAAACTCTTTATAATACTGTATTCAAACGACTTCTTGACATAGGTGATATAATAGGTGTAAAGGGACATGTATTTAAAACGCAGATGGGCGAGACCACGGTTCATGTAAGCGAATTTACCCTTCTGTGCAAATCAATACACCCTCTTCCTGTTGTAAAAGAGAAAGACGGGACCCTGTTTGATGCCTTCACCGACCCTGAAATGCGTTATCGCCAGCGATATCTTGACCTTATTGTGAATCCCAATGTACGGGACATATTCAGGATGAGGACACAGATAATCCAGTCGATGCGGGAGCTCTTCAACTCAAAAGGTTACCTCGAAGTTGAGACACCCATTTTGCAGCCTATACCTGGCGGGGCAGCAGCAAGACCGTTCATAACACATCACAATGCTCTTGATATGCCTCTGTACCTCAGGGTTGCAAATGAACTGTACCTGAAACGGCTTATAGTGGGCGGGTTTGAAGGAGTATATGAGTTTTCAAAGGATTTCCGAAACGAAGGGATGGACCGTACTCATAATCCCGAATTCACCGTAATGGAGATCTACATAGCCTATAAGGATTATAACTGGATGATGAGCTTCACCGAGGAGATAATAAAAAAAGCTGCCATTGATCTGCATGGCAAAACAGAAATTAAGTATGGTGATAAGGTAATCGATCTTAATCCTCCGTATAAGAGGATCAGCATGACAGATGCAATAAAAGAACATGCCGGTATAGATATATCGGAATTGAATGAGACAGAACTTAGAAAAGCCTGTGACAAGCTGGATGTACCTCATTCGCCTGAAATGGGGAAAGGCAAGCTTATCGACCAGCTTTTTAGCGAGAGATGCGAACATCATTTCATCCAGCCAACTTTTATTATTGACTATCCTGCCGAGACCTCACCCCTTACTAAGATGCACCGCAGCAAACAGGGTGTTACCGAGAGATTTGAACTTATGATAAACGGCAAGGAGATAGCCAATGCATATTCCGAGCTGAATGATCCCGTTGACCAGATGGAACGGTTCCAGGAACAACTCAGATTGTCAGAGAAAGGGGATGACGAAGCCATGTTCATAGATCTTGATTTTATAAGGGCCCTGGAGTACGGAATGCCGCCAACATCGGGAATGGGTATAGGTATTGACAGGCTGGCCATGCTTCTTACAAACCAGCCTTCGATACAGGATGTACTCCTCTTTCCGCAGATGAAACCGGAAGTCAGGCCACAGGCATCAGGCGACAGGCTTGAGGCTTTTCTTGACCTGGGAATTCCTGAAGAATGGATTGAACCTTTGAAAAAAATTGGATTTACAACAATTGCAAAGCTTAAGTCAGTGGAAAAACACACGAAGCTTCACCAGGATCTTTGCGGATATAATAAAAAAAATAAAATG
>CAYQBZ010000379.1:0-3769 GCA_964415855.1 uncultured Rikenellaceae bacterium | reverse complement strand
CATTGAAAGGATCTCCTGCCAGAGCCAGTGAGCGGGAATAACCAGTATATATATCTGTTTTAAGATTAATGTCACCGCTATTTGATTTCAGATAATCCATGCATATCTCATAGCATTTAAGCGATTTATTATTATCGATCTTATATTCCCTTAAAAAATCAGCATAGTCTTTTAGAACTTCGACATATATGCGAGAGTTTACATCGTAGTACTTCCCTGCACTGAGAAGAGCCTGTTCAAGCAGCGATGCTCCTTTTTGTACCTTCCCGTTATTACCCATTCTTATTGCATAGCTGTTGATGAAATTAAAAGCCGAGTATGAAGTATCAGAAATAGCAAGTGCTATCCCCTTTTCATAATACTCCTCTGATTTATCGGACATATTATTCATTGCTCCATATGATACTGCCATGCTGTTTAAAAGGTTTATATAATTCTCATTGTTCCCCTTCAGTTCATTTTTGTAAATTGTTTCTGACTTGTCAAAGTAGATAATCGATCCTTTGAAATCAGACAATCTGCTATAACACACTCCCAAATTGGTGTATAGATTTACCCAGTCATGAGGAGACACACTATCAGGATATGCCATACCGATGCTGAGGGCAATGCTGGAGTAATCAATTGCTTTTTCATACTCCTGAAGCTGAATATATGCAATTACAAGACTGGAGTATGAGGCTATTAATGAAGGACTTGAATCGCCAAATATCTTTTTCTCCACATCGAGAGATCTGAGGGAATAATACTCATGTTTCTTAAAATCTCCCAGCCGAGAGTATAAAGCTCCCAAATTATAAAGAGCTTTAGCATAAAGCTTATCTTCTTCACCATTCTTTTCCTTAAGTGAAACGCACCGGCTCAAATATTTCATGGCCGCATCAACCGGACTTGAGTTTAAATAATAAACACCTATATAATAATAAGATTCTGACAGAACCTTTTCCCCGATTTCTTCATCAGCTATCCTGGACAGGATCTGATCCACTATTTCCCGGCTTCTCTCATAGTCACCCTTAACAAGCAGGCTTCTCAATGAAATATTTAGCTGTGCCACATCGTTAGTACCAAAGGGGATTATTCCTGTTTCAGGATCATTGCTTGCCTGTATATTAATTATAAATGCAACCGGGAGACTTGCAGAATGGACTTTATAAGTTCCATGAATCAAACAACTCGTTAAAAAGGAAGCAAGAATTACTGATAGCCGGTTTAACATTTTCTATTTAAGCCTGTTGATCAGGATGACTAGTTAGCCTGATTCAGTGTCAAATATACTAAAACCAAATTATACTATTATTAATACTAAATTTGCATCGTGTAAATAATTGATTATGTGAGAATAAAAAAAAATATTGAAAAATTGTTGTTTTTTTATGTCACAATATACCTCCGTCCGACATGTAGCTATAGAAACGATAACAGAATTACGAATTACCCTGAATTAGTATCAATTTAAAAGAAAGAAATTATGAAAGCCCTGAATTTCGAAATGACAAAAGACATTTTTGATGAGTTTACTCTTTCAAATGAAGAGATGATTTGTGTAAGAGGTGGCGAAGGTGATCCTATTGTAAATCCTAATCCTCCCCCTATCAGAATCTGAAAGCAGCAAGATTATTTCATTTACTGACGATGAAAGCCAGCTGAAACTGGCAGTTCTTTTTTTTGACAGGCGGACCGATTTTTTATCTGGTCTCCATGGTTGACGAATTATATTACTGATAACAGATTATGGATTCTGTTTGAAGGATTATGATAATTAATTAACTGATTAACAGCTAATTAAATTAATATTTGATATAGAATTTACATTAACTATTGACAGAATTAATGGTTAGTGGATTGAACATCAGTGACAGTTACTATGGAATTGGAAATTATATACAAATTAATAATATAAACCAATGAAAACAATTGATTTTTCATATTTCATCGAAAGGTACATTTCCGGTGAAATGAATAATGCGGAAAAGGAATGGTTCCAAAAAGAGCTTGATGGCAATGAACAACTCAGGAAAGAACTTCTGCTGAGAAAGCGAACCGACAATGTTCTTAAGGACCGTGACATAATGGCACTCAGGAATAAGCTATCCGGTATTGAGAAAAAAAGGGCTGCAGAAGTGCTTTCTCAAGACAGGACCAGAAAGAAACGGTCATATCTTAATTATGCTGCCACAATAGCAGGTGTTATTATTATCCTGGGTATTGCACTGATTTCCGGTAAAAAACCGAACAATGATGCGATTATCAGCAAATATTACAGCACTTATGTCCCTCCTGCTCCTCAAAGATCGCTGGCAATTAAAGCGAATGACAATTATATTATGGGTCTGAAGTGTTATAATGAAGGTGAGTATGCTGAAGCTATTGATCTTTTCAGTAAAGTCCCGACAGATGATATAAAATATATCGATGCCGTATTCCTTTGCGGTATCTCATGCTGCGAGACAGGAGAATTTAAGGAAGCAGAACAATCATTTCAGCAGGTCATTATGGATAATGAAAATTATTATATGGAAGATGCCAAATGGAACCTGGCGTTATGTTATATCAAGACCGGCAAGAGTGATCTGGCTTTTAACCAGCTCAAGATTGTTGAGAAAGAAGGGGGAATATACAGCGATAACGCAAGGAAGATAATCAGAAAGATTAAATAGTTAAAGTCCGAGACGGCATGTTTGAGCTTTCCAATAACGATAGCAGCGCTTCAGGTATTTCCGGACTGACAAAAAGGAATATGGGGATAGATATGAATTCATTGAAAAGTGTACTGGTAAATTGTCCGGGTTTGCTTACTGGAATGTCTCATGAAATGAGGACTCATATGAATGCAATTGTTGCATTTTCTTTTCTGATGAAAGATGATAGTTGTAATATATCGGATCGCGAGGAATTCAGTACACAGATATTAAGTTCATGCGAACAGCTTATCGGACTGTTCGACAGTTTTCTTGATTCGGCAATAATTGATACGGGTAATTCAAAAGCCGATTTAAGATTATGCGATCTCAATAAAGTCCTTGATGAGCTTCTTTCAGAATTCAGGGAAACAATACGGAAAGAAGTTCATAAAGGTCTGGATCTGATTACTGATAATCAGGATTCTGATCTGCCGGAGGTGTTTATTGATACAAACAGGGTATTCAGGGTAATTCGTAGTCTGTTTCAAAATTCTATTAAAAACACTAAAGCGGGGTACATAAAAATAGGGTATTCATTCAGGGATGATAACCTCACCTTTTATGTCCTTGATTCTGGCCAGGGTTATTTCAAATGCAGAGAATTTCTTCAATCCGATGATTTGAATGAATCGCTTGCTCAGTACAACGACACATTTACAGCGATTAATATTACCCTGGCCAGAAAACTAATTCAGATGATGGCAGGAAATATATGGATTGAAAAAAACGGTATTGCAGGGTCCGCGGTCTATTTTACCCTTCCTGCAAAGAGGACAGGTAAACAGGGATTGGAGAGTAAATACGTCAAATCAATGAGCATCTCCTGATTGTGCTTTAGGAAGTCATTTTCAATGTCTCAATACAGTCAGCATGAGTAAAGATGGCTGCCACATCATGGGCAGCCATTTTTTTATTTCATTTCAACAATTTTGGCCTCAGTTCTCCTGTTTAGCTTCCTTCCCTCAACAGTTACATTATCACCTACTGGAGATGTATTTCCATAACCTTTATACTTAAGTCTTTCAGGGGAAATTCCTTTACTTATCAGGTAATTTACAACAGAAAGAGCTCTTTTCTCGGATAAG
>CAYQBZ010000378.1:0-3777 GCA_964415855.1 uncultured Rikenellaceae bacterium | reverse complement strand
ATGCTATTGTCTAACCCGCAAAGCATTACTGGTCTGGAGTTGGTCCCTGAAGGGTTATCATTTGATTACGAAAGCAAAATTATCAAATACAATCTTTCAAAAGAAAGAACTCCAAGAGCTATTAAAAATCTTCTTATGCTTGCAGGAGGAGAAAAACATGGTCGAGTAAACAACAGTCGAACTCGGCATATTATTTTAGAATTTACCTGTTAGTTATTGAAGCATATTTTTTTCTATATTGGCGTGTCCTAATTCCATTCAAATACCGGCCATGAAAAAATCCATTATGCTCCTGATGCTGCTGCTGGCAGTTAGATCATTAAATGCGCAGGTTAAACTTGACTATTATCTTCCGGATGATATTTCATACAACACTGTTATACCCAAGCCCGCGGAATTCATGGGTCACGAGATCGGTGAGTGGCATCTGACCCACGACAAGCTCGTCTTTTACATGAAGGAGCTGGCAAGAATTTCCGACAGGGCCATATGGGAAGAATATGCAAGAAGTTATGAAGATCGTCCGCTTGGTCAGCTTATAATAAGTTCCCCTGAGAATATCAGGAATATTGAACAGCTCCGGAAGCAACACCTGCAGTTATGTGATCCCTCACTTTCTGCTAAGCTCGACATCAATAACATGCCTTTGTTCGTTAAGCTGGGGTATGGCATTCACGGTAATGAGTCAAGCGGCCCGAACTCTTCTGTTCTAACTGCTTATTATCTTATTGCAGGTGTTGGTGGAAAGATGGATGAATTGCTGAAAAACACCATAATACTGATCGATCCTTCCCTTAATCCGGATGGGATGCACAGACATTCAACCTGGGTTAACTTTACCAAAAGCCTCAACAATAATCCTGATCCAAATTCATGGGAATTCAGTGAGCCCTGGCCGGGAGGAAGGACAAACCACTACTGGTTCGATCTTAACCGCGACTATATAATGCTGCAGCATCCTGAGTCTGTCGGACGCGTGGCAGCTTTTTACAGGTGGGGACCTAATATAAACACCGATCATCATGAGATGGGTGCAAACTCAACATTCTTCTTTCAGCCCGGCGTACAAAGCCGTAATAACCCGTTGACTCCTTCCGACAACCAAGAACTTACTGCGGAAATAGGCAGGTACCATGAGAAATTCCTTGATGCCATCGGAAGCCTTTACTATACCGAAGAGGGCTATGATGATTTTTATGTTGGCAAGGGATCATCATATCCCGATATTCACGGTTCGGTAGGTATATTGTTCGAACAGGCAGGTGTGAAAGGACATCTCAGGGAAACCCCTTCCGGATTATTGTCATTTCCTTTTGCAATAAGGAACCAGTTCACGGTATCGCTTTCGACACTTGCTGCCGGTATGGATATGAGGGTGAAGCTGCTTGAGAGCCAGAGAGATTTTTACCGGGATGCGATAGTCCAGGCTGACAAATTTCCTTTAAAAGCCTATATCTTCACCGAACCCGACGATAACGGAAGGATCTCAGCCTTCATTGACAACCTTCTTCACCACCATATCAAGGTCTATAAACTGGCCCGGGATGTCAACAAGAACGGAACAGATTATAAAGCAGCCGCCAGTTATATCGTTCCATTGAAGCAGGATGAATACAGGTTTATAAGGAGTCTTTTCGAACCTGTTAAAGAGTTTACTGACAGCGTATTTTATGATATCTCCACCTGGGTGATGCCTATGTCTTTCAATATCAGGTATTCAGCCATAAGCACGGGCAAGGAGATGGAGGGACTCACGGGAGTTGAAATAACTCAAGCTCCTGCAATTGAAGGACGGTTAACAGCAGCGGAGGACTCATATGCATATCTGTTCGAATGGAATGAGTACCTGGCGCCAAAAGCACTGTATATGTTGCAGGAAGCCGGTATTAAGGCAAGGGTGGCAACAAGAAAGTTTGTCTGTAAAGATGCCCAGACCAACAAAGAGTTTTCCTATGGTACAATCCTGATTCCTGCCACGGGCCAGGACATGTCAGGATCAGACCTTTTCAGGCTGCTTGAAGGTGCAGCGAAAGAATGCGGAATCACTATTTATGGTGTCAGTACCGGTCTTACACCGTCAGGTATTGACCTTGGGAGCAACAGTTTTACTGTACTGAAGAAACCTTCCGTAGTTATGTTTGCCGGCGATGGTATCAGCAGCGCTGATGCCGGTGAGATATGGCACATGTTTGATACACGGTATGACATTCCTGTCACCATGGTTACCTCATCAGCATTTTCAAATACCGACCTTAGCAGGTATAATGTCCTTATCGTGGCGGGTTCGCCGGATATCAGCCAGTCAGGTATTGAAAAAATAAGGGAATGGAACCGCGGGGGTGGAACAATAATTGCCTACGAGAATGGCAACAGCTGGCTCTCCAGGAACAAACTGGCAGCGGTGGAATTTGTAGCATCCGCACCTTCACGTGTAAAGGATGGCATATATGGCAACAGGTCAGGTGACAGCCAGGTTCAAACGATACCAGGTTCCATTTTCGAGACAAAACTTGACCTGACACATCCACTATGCTTTGGATATACAAGAGATATTTTACCTGTCTTTAAAAGTACCACATCCGTTGCGGTTAAGGATGCGGGGGCCTATAATAACCCGGTAGTTTATACTTCCGATCCGTTGCTCAGTGGCTACTGCACAAAAGAAAATATAGCAAGAATAAGTGGAGGATCATTTGTAAGTGTACATGGCCATGGTATCATTTCCATCTACGATAATACAAATTTCAGGGCTATCTGGTATGGAACCAATAAAATATTTATTAATGCGGTTTTCTTCGGCCAATTGCTCTGAGACCCTGTTTTTAAATGTGAACTAAGTTATGATACAGGCGTGGGGCGTGGGGCGTGGGGCGCGTGGTGTGAGGCGTGGAGTGAAAGGTGAAAATTAAACGTAAAAATCGACCGGATACACTATGCAAGTTGCCTGTCGCACTAAAAATACAGATCTCTCTCCCCCGATTTTATCCTGCTGATCATTTCCCTTGTACTTTTTGCAACAGACTTATCAAGCTTTTCAAGATTTAGGTCAATCACCTTCCATCCTTTGTCAATACTATCTCCCTGGGCATAATCACAAATATATTCTGCCAGAGTAAGTATTGCATTCGGTGTACAAAACCTCTTGATGAATCCCGGAACTGAAAACTCCATAAAATGTTCCCCTGTGCGTCCCATTCTGTAACAGGAGGTGCAGAATGAAGGAATATAATCATTTTCAAGAAGTTCGTCAATAACCTCGGCAAGCGATCTTGCATCACTTATCTTAAACTGTTCTCTGTTAAGGTTTTGCGCTTCATTTTTCGAATCGGAGTATGATCCCAGTTCAAGCTTTGTCCCGCCATCGATCTGGGAAACGCCGTATCGAAGCATTTCTTTTCTTACTTCAGGTGATTCGCGTGCAGTCAGTATCAAACCCGTATATGGAACTGCAAGCCTGAGAACAGCAACAAGATTCTTAAAATCCTCATCACTGGTCTGATATTTATCGTTAAGGTCAAGACTTCTGGCATCTTTAATGCGTGGGAACGAGATAGTATGTGGTCCGACATTATAGCAGGCTTCAAGGTGGTTTGTATGGCGGATCAATCCAAGCACGTCAAATCTCCAGTCATATAATCCGAAAAGGGCACCTATTCCCACATCGTCTATACCTGCTTCCTGGGCCCTGTCGAGGGCAGTCAGGCGCCAATCATAATCCTGCTTTTTCCCTCCACAGTGATACCATTTATATGCTTCAGGGTGATATGTTTCCTGGAA
>CAYQBZ010000377.1:0-3784 GCA_964415855.1 uncultured Rikenellaceae bacterium | reverse complement strand
GAATCGCCTGTTAATGAATGATTTATGCCAAAATGATCCCAATGGGCCGTATAGATTATATACTCATTTGCCCGGTCGGTACCCGGCCACAAAGCTGCAACATTGTTCGATTTTGTATATTCAACCTTGTTCATTAGCCTTAACGATGCTGCCAGTTTCATATCTACCGGACTGAAGCCTCTTTTTGATGCTGATGCTGTCACCATGTCATGATCCAGGCCTGCCGATTCAAATATCTTTCTTGCGGCTTCTGTGGTCACCCAGCCCTGGAATTGCAAGTCCGAAGCGGACAGCTCATTATCAGCCAGATAGTATTGCGATCCTGACCAGCCGTTCTGAACCACGGACCAGGGATAGGCAGCCGCACCTGTTTCATGAATGATTATTGCCGCCCCGGCACCTCTGCGTGCTGCTTCTTCAAATTTATATGTCCACCTGCCATAAATAGTCATGGCCTTACCGTTAAAGAGTGAGCTGTCCGAAGTAGCATAACCAGGATCGTTAACAAGCATCAGGACAGTCTTCCCCTTCACATCAATCCCCTTATAATCATTCCAGTCCTCCTCCGGTGAATTGATCCCATATCCAACAAAAATGATCTCAGACTGACTGATGCTAATAAGTTCCTGTTTTTGAGGTGTTCCTCCGACGAAATCATCTGAAAAGTCCAGATCCAGACAGGTCCTATCACCTCTTATCGCAAGCTTCATCGCTTCATCAGCCGTCAGCTTTACTAGAGAGACTTCCTGCAGAAAACTACCTTTAACAGCCGGTTCAAGTCCCAGTCTTTTAAACTGCTCCTGCAGGTAACCTGTGGTCTTCTCCTCACCCATAGTTGAAGGAGCCCTGCCCATAAAGGCATCTGAAGCAAGCACTGAGATCATGCTTTTCATATCCTCAACAGTGATGCTTTGCAGAGCAGGCTCAATTACTCTGCTGCCTGTTTTACAACCTGATACCAAAACAACTGAAATTAAAATGAACGCCGTAATCTGTCGTGGTATTAATGTACCTGCGGTTAACTTATTATCCATAACTTTAAATAACAATATATAAGAATTACATAAACCGGTTCTCAACGATTCAAATATAGATAAAGAAATGTCATTAAGCTGGAATTTACCGGCTTAATGAGTCTCGTCAGGTCAGAATAAAATCAAGATGAGACGTAAAGTGGTTAAGTGGATGTTTTTCTTAACGTATCGTGGAGATTTATTAATTTTGTATGATCAGTAAATCATAATATGGAACAGACAGGTAAGATTTTAATAGTAGCAGGGATAGTAATTGTTATTGCAGGACTGGTTCTTTATTTTGCAGAAGACAGGTTGAACTGGCTGGGACATTTACCTGGCGATATAAATATTGTTAAGGAGAATGTCAGGATATTCATACCACTAACTACAATGATCCTGCTCAGCGTGATTTTATCGCTGATAGTATATATCATAAGGAGATTAAGCTGATTATCCCCGTCGCGTTCTGCTTTTTTTATACCCATTTGCACAATAGTTGTCTTTTATCTACTTTTAGAAACTGAAACCGTACCTATTTACTGCACTTTTTATCATTCTTTTGTATATGAATATGAAGAATTATTCTCTCGAAAAGAGTAAGATCAAAGTCCTTTTGCTGGAGGGGATACATGAAAATGCCATAAAGCACTTCACTGAAAATGGTTACAGTAATATTGAGTGCCTCGAAGAAGCTTTATCCGGCCCTGAGCTTGAAAAAAAAATCAAGGGGACTCATATACTTGGGATCAGAAGTCGTACGGAACTTCGCAAAGCCATGTTAAAAAAGGCTCCCAGGTTATTTGCAGTCGGATGTTTCAGTATTGGTACGAATCAGGTTGATCTGTTGGATGCCGAAATGCTTGGGATACCTGTATTTAATGCCCCCTTTTCAAACACCCGATCAGTAGCGGAAATGGTTATCGCTGAATGCATTATGCTTATGAGGGGAATCCCCGAAAGAAACGCCAAGGCTCACAAGAAGATATGGATGAAAGCTGTAAACAACTCTGTGGAGGTAAGGGGTAAAACCCTCGGGGTGATAGGCTACGGGCATATCGGCTCCCAGGTTTCAATTCTGGCTGAAAACCTCGGTATGCTTGTTTTCTATTATGATATTGAGAAGAAACTCAGTCTCGGTAATGCCAAACCGGTGGCAAGTCTTGGTGAGCTTCTCAAGATCTCCGACACTGTTACCATTCATGTGCCTTCCACTGACCTGACAAGAAATATGATATCCCGTGAGCAAATAGGCATGATGAAAAAAGGTTCATGTCTTATTAATGCCTCACGGGGTGATGTTGTCGATTACAGGGCAGTAGCAGATGGCTTAAGGGCGAAGCACCTCGGTGGAGTTGCAGCAGATGTTTTCCCCAGAGAACCGGCTTCGAATGATGAGCCTTTCGAGAATGATCTGCAGGAATTCGACAATGTAATCCTTACTCCTCATATAGGTGGCAGCACACTTGAAGCCCAGGCAAATATCGGATTCGAAGTAGCTGAGAAGCTTGTTAAATACAGCGACACAGGATCTACCTTAGGTGCTGTGAACTTCGTGGAGATAGCACTCCAGCCAAATGCCTCAAAGCAGCGTTTTTTACACATACATGAAAATGTACCCGGTGTATTACGTGAGATCAACAACTGTTTTTCTTCAAAAGGGATTAATATCTCTGCAGAATACCTGCAGACCGATCCTTACATAGGTTATGTAATTATTGAGTCGGAGAGTGAACTTGAACCGTCGATTATGGATGAGCTAAGGAATATCCCCCATACAATAAGGGTAAGGATACTCTTTTAACAGTAACAGATTATGTTATTTCGTTATATTTTCAGGTACAAATAAGCTGATGAGCCTTCCCCTCTTAACGGCAGACAGCTACCTGTCAAAATTAATCTTCTTAAACTCAGCCCTTTTATCTGCCTCTTTTCTGTATATCCTTGCTGACTTGTTGTCCCCATTGGACTGACTTATCCGGCTCAGTCCATAATAGGCATAGGCTGAATATTCAACTCCATATTCACCGAAATAGGAGACGTAGCGGATCCCTTCACTATAATAATGCTGTGCAACACTGAGGTCAGAATACTTCTTCTCCTGCAATATACCTTTGAATATCAGCAACTTTGCCTGAAAGAAATCCCTTTCATCTTCACTAAAAGCAGCAGATATCAGTTTCTCCGCTTCATCATACTTTCTCATGATAAGCAGATTCTTTATATAAAGGGAACTGAAACATTCATTTTCAGGATATTGATTATGTAGTGTCTGGCAATAATATAACGCATCAGGATAACTATTTTCATAATTCAGGTAGATCCATGAAAGCAAAAAAGATGATTCAGCCCGTAGCACAATGGCGCTGACAGCAGTTGATTTCAAATCTTGTAATCCTGCTTCGATATCACCGCGGGGAAAGAGAATTGCCACAGATTTGTAAACGGGGTATATTATGGGATATTTTTCACGATAGTAGTTGTACATACCTGTAAAATATCGGAGATCGATACAGGACGATGCATAGTCAAAAGACTGTCTGATATACTTGTAGGTACTGATTGCCAGAGGGATGACATCCATAGTAAGATCATTATCAGAATAGAACATCAGGAGGAATCCCCTTGCACAAAGATCAGCCAGCAGAAATTCAGCCTCAAATGTGGTATCTGTATTTTCCTCCGATAGTTTAATACACTGCCGCATATCCTCTTCAAATGAGATCCTGGAAGGTGTTGTATGCAGCATAGGGTAATTCTCCCAGTAATTC
>CAYQBZ010000376.1:0-3805 GCA_964415855.1 uncultured Rikenellaceae bacterium | reverse complement strand
ATTAACCCCATTATCATTAAGCCATTGAGAGTGTTGAACCATAAAAAAAGCCACTTGAATCAACGTATTTGTTATGAAGGTATTATTTAATCTATTTTGTTATATTATTTTCTTATGCCATTTCAAAGGAGGGCTTTTTGACTATCTTTGTGTATCAGTGTTTTTGAAAAAACTGTCAGTCGTCCATGGAAAATTTTATCGTTTCAGCCAGAAAATACCGTCCTGCGAGATTTGATATGGTTGTGGGTCAGGCCTCTATTACAAACACTCTGAAAAGTGCCATACAGAACAGACATCTGGCCCAGGCATATCTTTTTTGCGGACCGCGGGGAGTTGGTAAAACAACCTGTGCACGCATATTCGCCAAGACGATCAACTGTTCAAACCTGGGAGAGAATGCAGAGGCATGTGATAGTTGTGAATCCTGCAAGTCGTTTAACTCCCTGCGTTCATTTAATATTCATGAACTTGATGCTGCCTCCAATAACAAAGTGGAGGATATAAGAAGTCTTAATGACCAGGTAAGAATACCTCCGCAGATAGGAAAATACAGTATCTACATAATTGATGAGGTACATATGCTGTCTTCATCGGCTTTCAACGCATTTCTCAAGACACTCGAGGAGCCGCCTCAGCATGCAATTTTTATTTTAGCCACTACAGAGAAGCATAAGATAATACCAACAATACTTTCAAGATGTCAGATATTCGATTTCAACAGGATAAGGATTGAAGATATTGTCGCACGTCTTATGTTCGTTGCCAATAGTGAGGGTATTAATGCTGCTGAAGAGGCCCTGCATATCATCGGGCAAAAAGCGGATGGTGCATTACGCGATGCTTTATCGATTTTCGACCAGATCGTGAGTCTCAGCGGAAAGACAATAACTTACCAGGATGTTATCGATAATCTGAATGTACTTGACTATGAGTACTATTTCAAGACTGTTGACGGGGCGCTTGCAGGTGATGTCTCACAGGTTCTGCTCACCTTTAATGAAATTCTCGAAAAAGGATTTGACGGGCATAATTTTATTTCGGGCCTGAACAGCCATCTCCGCGATTTGTTAGTCAGCAAGGATGAGTCAACAATAAACCTTCTGGAGGCAACACCTCTGGTAAAGCAGAGGTACCTGCAGCAGTCGGGCAGATGTTCTGTTGATTTCCTGATAAAAGCCCTGGAAGCAGGATCTGACTGTGACCTTAAATATAAGAGCAGTAAGAATCCCCGACTTCATATTGAGCTGTCCCTTATCACTTTGTGCCGAATTACGGGTT
Source organism: uncultured Rikenellaceae bacterium (assembly GCA_964415855.1). Lineage (GTDB taxonomy): Bacteria > Bacteroidota > Bacteroidia > Bacteroidales > VadinHA17 > LD21. Next base: position 2,527 of record CAYQBZ010000376.1, on the reverse strand, counting down.
TAACGGCCAGCAGCTCTGAAAAAAAAGAGCCTGATACAATAAAGGATGACAAGGGGGAAGAAGAGATCCCTCTTCCTTCCAAATCGGAGATCATACGCCAGGAAAGCCCTGCTGAGGATAGATCGGTTATCAAACCGGTAAGGGGCGAAGGTAAACATGATCCGGTTATCGAAAAGCATGCAAAATCCATTTCAATAAAGGAGATCATCTCTGAGGAACCCGAACTCATAATTAAGGAAACGGAGCAGGGTGCACAGGAAACCGGCAAGGAAGATGCGGAACAGAGGCAGGAATTCACTCCTGAAGCTTTCGAAGCTGCATGGAATGAGTTCAAGGATCAGCTGAAAGGCGAAGGGACAAGGATAATAAGCATGTTCAAATCCATCAAGCCTGAGGTGGGGAATGATCAGACATTAAAAATCCATCTTACAAATGTTGCACAGAAGGATATTTTTATCCAGAACTACAGGCAGCGTCTCATTGGCTTTATGAAAAATAAATTCATCCTGCCCGAACTGGATATAGAAACCATTGTTGACCTTTCGGAATCGAATGATCTTTTATATTCCGATGAGCAGAAATACAATTATCTCTTCAAGAAATACCCTGTCCTGAAAGAGATGAAAAAGACCTTTAACCTTGATATGACGTAAAACAGCTTTCTTACCTGAATTTACTTCATGTTGTTTCCAGTGGAAAATACGAAATACGAATCTGATCATAGCGACTACCTGAAAGCTCTGGAAAAAGACAGGGATTTTTCCGAACACATAATTAATAACTCGAGGTCGATGATCAGCATCATTAACCGCGATTATAAATATGAAAAGGTAAATGACTCATATTGCCGTGCCCACCAGCTTTTGCAGGAGTCAATTGTCGGGAAATCTCCTGGCGAGGTGTGGGGAGAGGAAGTATTTCAGAAACAGATAAAGAGTAATATTGACAGGTGCTTTTCCGGCAAAACAGTGAAATATGAAGCTGTGTTTGAAATACGAGATTCGGGGAAAAGATATTTTGAAGTTGTTTTTCGTCCCATTCATTCTAAAAAGGGAGACATAACTCATCTTCTTGCTGAAACATTTGATATTAATGAATTAAGGACAATCAGACAGGCAGTCATTGAAAAGGAGGAAGAACTAAGGAGCTTTGCGACAGATCTACCTATAGGATTTATAAGATGCGATAGCCGGGGGAAAATAAGGCATGTCAATAAAGCCTTTCTTAAGATAATGGAGATCAGCGATGAAGATTCTGTCAGCAGTATGAATATGCGGGATTTCTATGCTGATGACATGCTTTTTGATATTCACCTGGACCAGCTTACAGATTGCAAATCAAAGACTTTTGGCAGGGTATCGCTAAAAAATCCGAAAGGCAGGGAAATAGAATGTCGTGTGAATGGTTTCCTTGCTCCTGATGAATCAGGATCTCCAATGTTTATCGATTTTGCCGTTGAAGATAATTCGCGTGAGATTATGCTCGAGAACAGACTGCTCCAGGCTCAGAAGCTTGAGACTATCGGAGCACTGGCGGGTGGTATTGCCCATGATTTCAATAATATACTGACAACCATTCATGGATATTCGGAGTTACTGCTTGAGGACCTGTCAGGTAATACTGAACTGTCAGAAAAAGTCAGCAAGATACAACTGGCGGTACGCAGGGCACAATCAATTACAAATCAGATTCTGGCTTTCAGCAGGCAGGTGGAACAGGAAAGGATAAGGATAAGTGTTTCAGAGGTCCTAAGAGAGGCCATCGGATTTGTAAGATCGGCGGCTCCCTCCAATATCATCATCAGGAGTCATGTCAGGAGAAATCATGCTTTCGTATATGCTGATCCGACACAGCTTTTCAGGGTTTTTCTTAACCTTATGACAAATGCCATACAGGCAATGGAAAACAGGGGAGGCACTTTGACTGTCAGTCTTGAAGTTACAGATGGTAAGCATGTCAGGCATAAGCTTCACAAAGATATTGTGGCTGATGAGTATGTCATGCTGACTTTCAGGGACACGGGAAGCGGGATGGATCCTTCCGGAATGAACAGGATCTTTGAACCATTTTTTACAACCCGTGAAGTGGGAAAAGGAACAGGACTCGGTTTATCGGTAGTGCATGCGATAATATCAGAGCTTGAGGGTGAAATTGTGGTTTCAAGCATAGCAGGAAAAGGGTCGGTGTTTTATGTCTACCTGCCACAAACAATAGAGTTGGCTGACCTTCATGGCAGGAAGGCGAAAAGAAAGAAGATACTGTTCATTACAGGTAATAAATATGAATCGGGGATCCTGTCAATTGCTCTCGAAAATACCGGTTATGAACTGATCTACTTATCAGGACGGCAGAACCTTGTTAGAATTGTGTCGGACCTAAAGAACCAACCTGATCTTATTATTTATATGAGTGATACTGAGCAGGTTGAGACAGATGACCTGATTGCCGTCTACAGGAAGTTCAGAATTAAAACTCCATGCATACTTATTAGTGATCCTGAACATGATATATTAGAAGAAAAATTAAA
>CAYQBZ010000375.1:0-3811 GCA_964415855.1 uncultured Rikenellaceae bacterium | reverse complement strand
CAGGGGGCAGGATGGCTGACTGTATCCGGCTTGCATACTGAATACTTTCAGTTATTGACTTTGTCTGTTCAATTATCAGATCCCTCTGGCTGGTCACCATATCTCTCTGTACCTCTATCTCATTCCTCTGGGATTCTATCTTATCGCGCTGCAGGGTGATCTTTTCATTTTTATCATTTAATATCTTATTGTTCTTCTCAATAATTCTATTTTTCTGTTTAAGTTCATTTTGGGACGATTCCAGTTTTTCAATCATTGAATTGAATTGCTCTGCCAGTATTGAAAATTCATTCTGACCTGATACAATTACCCGTTCGTGAAGATTACCTTTTGCTATCAGGTTGGTTTTTAAATGAAGATCTTTCAATGTCACCCTGAGTTTCCTCGTGGTGATTATGAAAACCAGAGACAATATAAATACGAAACTCAATGAGATGATCATTAGCTTTTTAACGATCCCATAAACAACCTCTCCATTTTCAGTCACTTCTGCGACAACAGAGAATACCGAACCTGCCGGTTGCCATTCTGCGTTCGCAGGTTGCGAAAATATATAATCTGCTATATATGTTAGCCCTCCCGATGAAAACTCCCTGGTCAGTGTCCCTTTATTCATGAATGCACTGGAGATAAGACTATCCTGTGATTCATAAATCAGGGTGTCCTGTACTAATCCGGAATAATGCTGCTCATCACCTATATAATTATTGATTGCCACAATATTTTCATTTCCCTGAACAATACTCTTTATGCGGTTTTTGAACATGCCCGTCAGTTCATCAGCCAGAATGGAACAGCATTCAATTAAAATAATATACTTATCATCATTTGTTGCAATGCAACCCATTCTGCTGAATTTCTTCGTGTCGGTGTCAATTTTCCAGGGTTCTGTGCTATGCCTGTTTACGCTGTCAATTCCTGAAAGAAGTATATCGTAACCTCTTCCTGCAGTAAAGATGTTTTCTCCTGATAATGAAGGTGTGGTGGTATTTCTTACAATACTGTCCCTGATAACATGTATGCTTATATATGAAGAGTCAGCACCTGGAATACTAAATTTCCGGTAGAGGTCAATATTACCGGTATCGATCTCAGAGCTGATCAGGTTGGTTTGTTGCATCAGGTTTTCAAACGTAAGCTCAAAGGCCCGGTTTATTGATTTCAGGTTTACATTCCATAAATCAATCAGACCCATAATCTCATCCTGATTTTCTTTTTTAATTAACTCAATATTTCTCTTTTGAAGATTTTCAGTTTCATAGATCATTAAACCACCAGTTACAACAGCGAAAAGAAAAATCACAGTAATTATCCGTAGCAGGAGAATGTTAAAGACTGATATTCCTTTCTTTGGCATGGCTGGTTCTCTCATATCATTCTAATTTGAAAGAAATCAATGACTTTCTGATTCTAAATATACTACAATTAATAGAAAATCACACTGAATTTCCCCGGCAAATCCCTGCCTGTAGCCTGCAGGTCATTGATCTATAGGGGCTTGGGGCTACAGGTTATAACTGGATCACCAATATTAAAGTGTTAAGGAGTAACTGTCCCTGGAGCTCTTACCTTGACAGTATATGAACCTCCCTGGAAGGCAGCTAAGGTTGTATACTGACATAAATTTCCCGTAAAGAAGAACGAGGTCCTGTGTGTATGTCCGGCAAAAATGGCTATTATCCTGTCAGAATTTGATAAAATGAGGTCTGTAAGAGCAGTGGTCCCTGACTGGCTTGGATCCCTGTTCAGGCTGTAGGGGATATGGCTGATCAGAATTATTGGCTCATCCCGCGATAATTGCTTTTCCAAAAACTTAAGCTGCTCATCATTTATCTTGTTCGTTGAATTATCCATACCGACAAAATTGATACCCTTAATTATCTCAGAATAAAATAAGGGATTATGACCACGATATAAAGGAGTAAGGCTCTTTTCGATCCATGCTGTCCTTAATGAATCCGGGTTTCCAGGCATCCCTTCATAATTCCAGTCATGGTTTCCTGAAATATACAACCAGGGAATACCTGTTTCCTCCAGCCGGTCAAAAACATATTTTGCAGATACAGCAGAAGGGAAATTGACAATATCTCCTGTAAGAAGTAACAATTCAACATCCTCATCTTTCGCTTTAAGAAGCAGGTCATCCAGATACTCAAATGTTGTTTTGGAGATATCCTGGAAGTAATGTTTTCTGGGATTCATGTAAGCTTTGTGCATACGTTCTCCGTATTTCATAAGGTCAGCTTCATTCGGATCAGCGATGCTTATATGAGAATCCGTAATCTGCATTATTTTAATACTGTCTTTCAGATCCGAAACTGTAATAGTACCGGTTAAATCCCACTGATTACTAATATAATGACTAACCTTAAGGTCCTTATCGCGGGTTGTGCAGGAAACAGCAAATATCAGGATAATTAATGCTGTTATATTCAAAAAATACTTCTTCATGACCTGTCATTTATTGGTGAAACATCAGTAATAAAAACAAAGATATTTTTATTGTAGCTAAAGTTATTAAACGAAACATATGAATCAAATAACAGTTGCTGAAAATAAAATAGTGCTACGCAGGGATCTCTCAGTGTGGTTCAAACATTAAGCCTTGAAGCCATTTTCTGGGCAGTGAGGGCCAGTTCCGTTGCCAGGAAGCAATGATCCTGCGTCATGGCAGTCTCGGTACGGTTCACCACATCGTTTACAAGTTGTTCGCCATAGGGCATATATACTTTGGAGCAATCGTAATACTTTGTCTCCTTCTGGTTAACCAGGAAAAGGTGGTTCCCTCCGGGCCTTCCGGCAATATCGACATATTTCCGCATTTCAATATAGCCGTCTGTTCCCAGAATAAATGTCCGGCCATCTCCCCATGTGCTCAGACCTGCAGGTGTATACCAGTCGATACGTATGTAGCCGGTAGCGTGAGGGCTTCTCACGCTCATATCTCCGAAATCCTGGTATGCAGGATAGTCAGAAGTACTGAAATTCCCAATCTGGGAGAAATTAACTTCAGCCTGTTTTGAGCCGGTGTAAAAGAGAAACTGGTCACACTGATGTGAGCCGATATCACACAGTATCCCTCCGGCCTTTGCTGGTTCAAAGAACCAATCCGGACGTGTTTCAGGATGCATCCTGTGTGGCCCGAGCCCTACTGTCTGAACCACCTTCCCTATGGCGCCGGCCTCTACAAATTCTCCCGCTTTGACAGAGGCAGGCGAACCAAGCCGTTCACTGTACATGATTGAATAGATACGCTTTGTTTCTTTCTGTACTTTTTTTACCTGGGCAAGCTGCTTAAGGGTCACGATACCCGGTTTGTCCGTCATATAATCCTTTCCCGATTTCATAACACGGATGCCAACAGGTGCCCTGTCAACAGGGATCGCAGCGCTCGCCACCAGCTGGATTGAGCTGTCACCGAGGATCTCTTCTTCACTGCCGGCAACTGAAACACCCGGATAACGTTTCCTGAAGACCTGCAACAGATCCGGTTCTTTTGCATATATCTTAACCAGTGTTCCTCCACCGGTAATAAGAGCATTGACCATGCCGTAGATATGATCATGATTGATACCTATCACTGCGAACCTGATCGACTCTTTGGTACCGGAACGTATCACCGGCTCCAAAATGATTTCCCCGGGGTGTAAGGTCCTGTGAGTACCATGTCCGAATAATTCCGGCGGTAGCATACCGGCAGCTGTTAACCCGGCAGCAGAGGCAATTGACTTGCTTATAAATTTCCGTCTGTTAAATTGCATTGGGTTCGTTTATTAAGGGCCAGGAAAAAGTAGGCGTCAGGCAGGAGTCG
>CAYQBZ010000374.1:2922-3813 GCA_964415855.1 uncultured Rikenellaceae bacterium | reverse complement strand
TAATTGATGTATGAAGAATTATAAAATAGCGTGGCGTAATCTCTGGAGAAATAAGAGGCGAACGCTCATAACAGTAGCTTCAGTATTTTTTGCAGTTTTCTTTGCACTTCTGATGAGGTCGCTTCAGCTTGGATCATATGCTCATATGTTCAAAAATGTAATTGAATCATATACGGGCTATATCCAGGTTCAAAATGAAGATTTCAAGGATAACTCAACTGTGGATAATGCCTTTCAGAACACCCCGGAAGTTCAAAAGATCATAATGAGTGACAAAAATGTTACCGGCATTGTTCCAAGGTTTGAATCATTTGCACTGGCTTCATCAGGAGCTCTTACAAAAGGAGTTCTGGTTCTGGGAATTGATCCTGTAAAAGAGAAGAGTCTTTCCAATGTAGAATCCAGACTGGTAAAATATGTACTTACTTCAAAAGTAATTGACAGTCTCAAAAAAACTGACCTTCCTGAAGAAGTTATTTCAAAAATGGAACTTTATAAAGATGAGGCATATTCATCAGAATCAATACTGCAGCTCGATCTGGGGATAAGCGACAAGGATGCCCCTGTTTATATGCCTGTAATAAAAAAGATTTCATCTTTTAGTAATGGTTATATAACTGCAGGTAAACAGGAAGCACTACTGGGCTACAAACTGTCGAGGTTCCTTCAACTCAATATTGGCGATACCCTGGTTCTGATCGGACAGGGTTATCATGGAACAACTGCTGCCGGTAAGTTTCGCATAGCAGGAATTGTCAGAATGCCAACACCAGACATCGATAATAAAATTGTATACCTGCCTGTTGATGTCTGCCAGGATTTCTACAGCGCTCCGGGAATGCTCACATCACTGGCTCTAACAATAAAGAATAACAGCGACAAAGAGATAAA
>CAYQBZ010000374.1:0-2912 GCA_964415855.1 uncultured Rikenellaceae bacterium | reverse complement strand
CGCTTGGTAAAGAGTTGCCACCTCCTCTCAGGATGATAGGATGGAGAGAGATGAATGAGTTGCTGATTAATCAAATGGAAGCAGATAATAAAAGCGGGGCAATAATGATAGCGATATTGTACATGGTAATAGCCTTTGGAATTTTCGGAACAGTACTTATGATGACCGTGGAACGGAGACGTGAATTTGGAGTCCTGGTTGCTATCGGTATGCAGAAATCCAAATTGGCTGCCATTGTCTTTTTCGAGATGGTCTATATTGGTATTTTAGGAATATTAAGTGGTATTGCTGTTGATCTTCCTGCAATAATTATTGGCCAGTATAATCCAATACGACTAACCGGTGAATATGCAAAGGTTTATGATAGCTATGGTATTGAACCTGTCATGCCCTTTATGCATGTTGACTATTACTTCCTCTGGCAGTCGGTGATTGTGGCTGTAATTATAGGAATATCAGTTTTTTATCCAATGAGGAAAATATATAAGATGAAACTTGCCGACTCTTTGAAGGCTTAAATATTTGTACTATGATCTGGAAAACAGCATGGAAAAATGTGTGGCGAAATAAGGTTAGAAGCCTTGTTGTAATATCAGCTGTAACAATAGGGATATTTGCAGGAATATTCTCTGTGGCCCTGATGAACGGTTTGATAGCCCAGCGTATTAACGACGCACTGAATGAGGAGATCTCTGATATTCAGATTACCGACAGGGGGTTCAGTTTAAATAATGACCCTAAACTGGTAATCGGTAACACTGAAGAAACATTATCGAAAATAAGATCTGTTAACGGAATTGCAGCTATCTGTGAAAGAACCGTTATCACTGGCATGGCTAATTCGGCATATAAAAGTACAGGTGTACAGATAGTGGGTATTGATCCTGAACAGGAAAAGAAAGTCTTTACACTGTACAAAAATATAATTCCCGGGACAGGAAATTATTTTGAGGAGAATTCCAGGTATAATCTTGCACTTATTGGTGAAGGTCTTGCAAAAGATCTGAATATAGTCAGGTATACTATTGATTCAACATCACTTACGAATCTGAAAGAAAAGGGTGTTCCGGACGGGATTATTGCTAAACTTACTCCTCTTTCAGGGAAAAGATTCTTAAATGAAAAGAAATTTATTAAGGAGATGAAGACTCTTTTCACTGTCAGTGAATCAAAAAAATATGGTCTTCTCATCCGGGATGCCGCAAAGTCATTCAGGGAGGGAGCAAAGATGACTCTTACTTTTCTTGACAAGGACAATAACCAGGTTGGAGCTGTATTCAGGATTACCGGATTGTATAAGGTATCAAACAGTATGTTTGAAAAAGCAAATGTATTCGTTAAAAATTCGGATCTTAAGAAGCTTACCGGCATACCTGACAGTTCATTTCATAAGATTATAGTTAAAATCAATAATATTGATCAGACAGAATCAATAAGCGGAACTCTTGCTGCCAAACTACCTGACCTTGAGGTTACGAGCTGGAAGAAGATTTCACCTGATCTGGCCATGATGACAGATATGGTCTCTCAGTTCTATTTAATTTTCGGATTGATTATTCTTGCTGCCCTTGCATTCGGTATTGTTAATACAATGCTTATGGTAGTGCTTGAAAGGACCAGAGAGCTTGGAATGCTTACAGCAATCGGAATGAATAAGAGAAGAGTCTTTTCAATGATAATGCTTGAATCGGTCTTTCTTTCTTTGATAGGAGGAGTTGTCGGGATGATAGTCGGATATCTGATTATTACTCTTACTGCTCATACAGGGATTAATTTATCCCAGTATGCAGAGGGATTTGAAGCACTTGGATATTCAGCGCTCATATATCCAAAGATATCCGCCGGATTCTTTGGTATTGTAACTATCCTTATAATTATAACTGGAATTATTTCATCTATTTACCCTGCACTAAAAGCATTGAAGCTTAATCCGGTAGAAGCCATCAGAGCAGAATAATAACTAACCATAAAACTAATTGTCATGAAAGTCATTGAAATAAAGAACGTCACAAAAATATACAACGAAACAGAAGTACAGGTTAATGCTGTAAACGGGATAACCCTTGATTTCCAGGAAGGAGAGTTTGCAGCTATTGTCGGCCCTTCCGGTTCGGGAAAGACAACGCTTCTCAATCTTATCGGGGGATTGGATAATCCCACATCAGGGGAAATAATTATTGATGGCACAAATCTGGCCAAATTAAAATCATCAGAGCTTATTGATTTCAGGATGAGGAATATTGGCTTTGTATTTCAGGCATATAATTTAATTCCTGTTTTAACAGCGAAAGAAAATGTTGAGTTTATCATGTCACTTCAGAAATGGTCGCGACAGGAACGCGATGAAAGAACATTCGAGTTACTCAAAGCAGTAGGACTCTATGACCGTGCGAATAGCAGACCCACAAAAATGTCAGGTGGGCAGCAACAGAGAATTGCTGTAGCAAGGGCACTGGCTTCACGGCCGAAGTTTGTACTGGCTGATGAACCTACAGCTAACCTCGATTCAAAATCTTCCTCCACATTGCTTGAGATCATGGAGAAGCTGAATCATGAAGAAAAAATAACATTCATATTCTCCACACATGATGCAAGGGTAGTTAAAATGGCACATCGGGTTATAACTGTTGAAGACGGTAAAGTGGTATCAGACGAAGTAAGGGAATAGGAGTTACACTATTTGGCATGATGAAAAATCTGACTTTGCTTCTTTTTGCTTTCATGATTTGTTCAGGGCATGTCTTTTCTCAGGAGAAGCAGAAAAAACTCACTCTCAATGGCTATACCTCAACAATGCAAACTGTCATGTTTGATTCTCTCTCAGGCCCATTCATGAATGATAATCTTATACATAACAGGCTTAATTTTAAGGGTTACTTAAACAGTCATATAACCTTTGCTGCAGAATTCAG
>CAYQBZ010000373.1:0-3837 GCA_964415855.1 uncultured Rikenellaceae bacterium | reverse complement strand
TATTGCTTACATCAGGATTCCTCAGTATTTCTAGATATTGTTAATTTCAGGGAGGCGATAATCTGTATTATCTGCAGACAATATTCTCATTTGGCACAAATTTAACTGCAAAAGTGACTATTTGTCAGTTAAGAGCCAACGGCACATCTTTTGATCAGGAAGGGCAGCTCAATAATGTTTAATAATAAAACTTAAGGATATGCAGACCGGAAAAATTGGTGTAACAACTGACAACATTTTCCCTATAATAAAGAAATTCCTTTATTCTGATCATGAAATATTCCTGCGTGAACTGATATCAAATGCAGTGGATGCCACCCAGAAGCTTAAAGCAATTGCATCTGCAGGTGATTTTAAGGGGGAATTGGGAGATACAACCATCAGGGTGTCAGTTGATAAGAAGAAAAAGACGATAAAAGTATCTGATTGCGGTATTGGTATGACCCAGGAAGAACTTGATAAGTACCTTAACCAGATTGCATTTTCAAGTGCCAATGATTTCCTTGATAAGTATAAGGACCAGGCAAATGGTATAATAGGTCATTTTGGTCTTGGATTTTATTCATCATTCATGGTATCCGACAGGGTTGAAGTGATAACCAGATCGTATCAGGAGGGCGCCAGTGCCGTTAAATGGAGTTGTGACGGAAGCCCGGAGTTCTCCATAGAAGAACTTCAGAAAGAAAACAGGGGAACTGATGTTATACTATATATCGATAAGGATTCAAAGGAGTTCCTCGATGAGAACAGGATTGAGCAGCTTCTGAAAAAATACTGCAAATTTCTGCCTGTTGAAATAGCCTTTGGAAAAGAGAAGGAATGGAAAGATGACAAATATGTCGATACCGGGAAAGACAAGATAATCAATAACACGAAGCCAGCCTGGACAGTGAAACCTGCAGAGCTGAAAGATGAGGATTACCTAAACTTTTACAGGGAGCTGTACCCGGCAGGCGATGAACCGTTATTTAATATACACCTGAATGTCGATTACCCTTTCAAGTTGACGGGGATCCTGTATTTCCCGAAGATCAAAAGTAATATTGAGATTCAGAAGAACAAGATACAGCTCTACTGTAACCAGGTGTTTGTGACAGATTCAGTGGAAGGAATCGTTCCCGAGTTCCTGACCCTTTTACATGGTGTCATTGATTCCCCGGATATCCCGCTTAATGTCTCCAGAAGCTATTTGCAAAGCGATTCCAATGTTAAAAAGATATCCAGTCACATAACAAAAAAAGTGGCTGACCGGCTTAATGAGATTTTCAGGAAGAACAGGGAGGAGTTTGAGAAAAAATGGGATAACCTGAAGCTTTTCATTGAATACGGAATGATAACGGAAGAGAAATTTTATGAGAAGGCAACAAAGTTTGCACTCCTCAAGAACACTGATGACAAGTACTTCACATTTGAGGAGTATGAGAAGCTTATTAAAGAAAACCAGACAGACAGGAATAAGACACTTGTTTACCTATATTCTTCCAATAAGACAGATCAGTACGCCTATATCGACAAGGCAAAGAACAAGGGATATGATGTTCTTCATTTTGACGGGCAGCTTGATGTTCACCTGATCAATCACCTCGAATCAAAGTTAAAGGACTCAAGATTTGTTCGTGTCGACTCAGATGTTATTGATAAGCTTATTGATAAAGAGGAAACACGTGAATCAAAATTAACGGATGAGCAGAAAGATGATCTGAAGAGCGTCTTTACTGTCAGGGTCAAGTCGAAAGAGGTATATAATGTTGTTTTTGAGACTCTGGATGAGAATGACGCACCGGTAATAATCACCCAGTCAGAATTTATGCGCAGGATGAAGGATATGTCGCAGATAGGCGGAGGGATGAACTTCTACGGAGACCTTCCTGATAGTTATAACCTGGCAGTTAATCCTAATCATCCGCTTGTTTTACGGATTTATGAAGAATTGCGTAAAGAGAAAGGTGCTGAGCTGGATGAGAATGATTCACTCAGGAAAAAGATGAGGGAGGAGCTTGATTTCATGGAACAGGAACATAAAAAGAAAAAAGAGGATGAAATCAGCCAGCTTGAAAAGGATGATCTGGAGAAACTCCGGAAAGAACTGGCAGAAGCTGATAATTCAAGAAAATCAGTGCTTGAATCATATGGTGCAGATAGCAAGATAGTTAAGCAGGTTGTTGACCTGGCCCTTCTTGCCAACAATATGTTAAGGGGCGAAGATCTCAGTACCTTTGTAAAGAGATCTGTGGAGCTGCTCTGACAGGAAGGTACCGGGTGTGGGAACGACGCGCGACACATGACGCATGGAAGAATTTATGAAGAACTTTGTTTCAGTATTGTATAATTGTTTGCCCTGAGCCCTTTATATCATCCTTGCAACCTCATTTTTAATATATTCAATAGCTGCTCTCGTTGGCTCTTTCTCCAGTTCCATAATCTTTTCCAGCAGTTGTTTGCTGAGAGCCATTCCGCTCGAGTCGGCAACCATTTTATCGGCTTCGCTGTTGATGATCTTAATGGTATTCGACCGGGCATTCCTTACAACTTCCCATGCCTGCTGGCTCATATAGATCTGCTGTGACAGGTTGTGCTCAAATTCGCTCCTTATTGTATTAAGAAGAGTTGCATGGAGCTGTGCAGCCGTCATATCCTTTGAGCTCACTCTCACCAGAAGTGATTCGAGTGATATTCTTTCAAGATACAGGACTATCCTTTCATATGCCTGGAGTTTAATAGGAGTGACGGTACGGCTGTTCTGGAGTATAAGCTCCTGTTTCCTTTTATCCTGATCATTCCTTATCATATTTCTCAGAAGGAGCCATGCAGTAAAAAAGACTATCAAGGCGGGGATCGTGATTTTCAGAATATCTGCCAGTGTTTCCATTTTTCAACATTTATGATTATATGCAAACTTAAGTTTTTCTTTTTTATTTTTCATTTTAACTTCCTACATTTGGCTGCAAACTTAATATCAAATTTTTATCATTATTTTATATGGATTATGGAATATTTATCTGACTTAATTAAATCATTATCAGAATCTGCCACCCTTGCAATGGCTCAGAAGAGCAGGGAGTTAAAGGCAAAAGGGCTTGATATTATAAGCCTTAGTCTTGGAGAACCGGACTTCAACACCCCGGATAATATAAAAGATGCTGCAAAAAAGGCTATTGATGATAATTATTCCAAATATCCCCCGGTGCCGGGTTATCTTGACCTGCGGGAGGCTATATCAAGGAAATTCAGGCAGGAGAACGGGTTGAACTATTCACCCGAACAGATCATTGTATCGGCAGGAGGGAAGCACTCGCTTATTAATGTGATATTATCAATTGTTAACCCGGGCGATGAGGTCATTATCCTTGCACCCTACTGGGTAAGTTATTATGACCAGATAATCATAGCCGGGGGAAAACCTGTAGTTGTTGAAGCTACTATTGAGAACGATTTCAAGATCAGGCCTGAACAGCTCGAGGCAGCCATAACTGACCGTACCAGGCTGATAATTTTCAATTCACCTTCGAACCCGACCGGCATGGTATATGACCACGACGAGATGGAGAGCATTGCACGTGTTGTTGAAAGGCATAAAGGTGTATTCATAATGTCTGACGAGATCTATGAACATATAATATTTAACGGACAGCATGTCAGCATGGCCTCTTTCTGCTTTATTTACGACAGGGTGATCACTGTTAACGGTGTATCAAAAGCCTTTGCAATGACTGGATGGCGGATAGGATATTTAGGTGCACCTCTGTGGATAGCGAAAGCCTGCAATAAACTGCAGGGACAGTTCACATCAGGTGTATCTTCCATTGCCCAGCGTGCTGCTCTTGCTGCTTTGGAAGG
>CAYQBZ010000372.1:0-3839 GCA_964415855.1 uncultured Rikenellaceae bacterium | reverse complement strand
GATTTTGACTCGATTGATAATGCACCTGAAGAAAAGGAGAGGGGTATTACCATTAACACTGCTCACGTTGAATATCAGACTGCAACACGCCACTACGCACACGTTGACTGTCCGGGACACGCTGACTATATAAAGAACATGGTCACGGGTGCTGCACAGATGGACGGTGCAATTCTTGTTGTGGCTGCTGATGACGGTCCGATGCCTCAGACACGTGAACATATCCTGCTTGCACATCAGGTAAACGTTCCTAAGGTGCTTGTTTTTATGAATAAAGTAGATATGGTTGATGATGAGGAGCTTCTTGAACTGGTTGAGATGGAAGTCAGGGATCTTCTTAATTTCTATAAATTTGATGGTGATAATGCCCCGGTTATAAGGGGTTCTGCTCTCGGAGCAATGAACGGAGAAGCGAAGTGGGAGGAAAAAGTAGTGGAACTGATGGATGCTGTTGATTCATTCATCCCTATACCTCCAAGGGATAATGAAAAACCATTCCTGATGCCTGTTGAAGATGTATTTTCAATAACTGGTCGCGGTACAGTTGCCACAGGTCGTATTGAAACAGGTGTCGTTCTTACTGGCGATGAGCTGGAACTGATAGGTCTTGGGGCTAATAAGCGCAAATCAGTCTGTACGGGTGTTGAGATGTTCCGTAAGATTCTCGACAGGGGAGAAGCAGGCGATAACGTTGGACTGCTGCTCCGTGGTGTTGATAAGAAAGAGATCAAGAGAGGAATGGTTCTTGCCAGGCCAGGTTCCATCACACCTCATACCAAACTGAAGGCAGAGGTATACGTGCTGAAGAAAGAAGAAGGTGGCCGTCACACGCCATTCCATAATAAATATCGCCCGCAATTCTATGTAAGAACACTTGATGTAACAGGTGAAATTACACTTCCTGAAGGAACCGAGATGGTTATGCCCGGTGATAATGTTACAATTACAGTCGAGCTTATTTACCCTGTAGCTATAAATGTGGGATTACGTTTCGCTATACGTGAGGGTGGCAGGACCGTAGGTGCAGGCCAGGTAACCGAGATTTTGGAATAACGGTTTTGGATATATGGTTTGCTGTAGTTAGTGGTCGGGATCATTTCCCACAGCAAACAAATACGGGTGTAGCTCAGTTGGTAGAGCACTGGTCTCCAAAACCAGGTGTCGGGAGTTCGAGTCTCTCCTCCCGTGCAAAAACATTAGGAAGATGAATTTAAAAGGATATTTTCAGGAATCATTCACGGAACTGGTGCATAAGGTTACATGGCCTACCTGGAACGAGCTTCAGAACAGCGCTGTTCTTGTTATGGTAGCTACTCTCATAGTAGCCCTCATAGTTGCAGGGATGGATTTTATTTTTAGCAGAGCAATGGAACTCATTTACAGTTTATTATACTAAACAGGAGAAGATTCCAATGAGTGACAATATTAGGAAGTGGTATGTGCTTCGGGCAATCGGGGGGAAAGAGAAAAAGGTCAAGGAATATATTGATAGCGAGATTGCCAGACTTAAACTTGAGGATCTTATCTCACAGGTTCTTATCCCGACAGAAAAGGTTTACCAGATAAGAGCAGGAAAGAAAATAAGCAAGGAGAGAACATTTTTCCCAGGATACGTACTGGTTGAAGCTGTTCTCACCGGCGAAATACCACACCTGTTAAGGAACGTACCAAATGTAATAGGATTTCTTGGCTCGCAGGATGGTGAACCCGTGCCGCTCAGAAAAGCTGAGATAAACCGTATTCTCGGAAAAGTTGACGAACTGAATGCCAGTGATGAGGAACTGAACGTTCCTTTCTTTGTAGGTGAATCGGTTAAGGTTATTGATGGTCCGTTCAACAGTTTTACGGGTATAATTGAAGAGGTGAATGATGAGAAGAAAAAACTTAAAGTGATGGTCAAGATATTTGGCAGGAAAACACCACTTGAGTTAAGTTTCATGCAGGTAGAAAAAGAGAATTAACAGAAGATATTGATAGTTATAATATTCATAATGCTTCCTGAATAACTATCAAGCTCTCGCAATAAACACGCAAATTTTAAATTATGGCAAAAGAAGTAGCTGGAATTATCAAGTTACAGATTCGTGGCGGAGCAGCTAATCCTTCACCACCTGTAGGGCCTGCCTTAGGTTCGAAAGGTGTGAACATCATGGATTTCTGCAAGCAGTTCAATGCGAGGACTCAGGACAAAGCAGGAAAAGTAATACCGGTTGTTATAACAGTGTATGGCGACAAGTCGTTTGATTTTGTTACCAAGACACCACCGGTGGCTGTACAGCTTCTGGAAGTTACCAAAGCCAAGAAAGGTTCCCAGGAACCCAACAGGGATAAGGTAGCATCAATATCCTGGGACCAGGTAAAATCAATTGCTGCAGATAAGATGGAGGACCTTAACTGTTTTACAGTTGAGTCGGCAATGCGAATGGTAGCCGGTACCGCCAGAAGTATGGGAATAACCGTAAAAGGCCAGTTCCCTGTAAAATAATTAATTAGGAGAAGAAAAATGACTAAACTTACCAAAAACCAAAAGTTTGCCCTCGAAAAAATTGACAGGGAAAAACTTTATACATTGAAAGAAGCTTCATCACTGGTAAAGGAGATCACCAAAACCAGGTTTGATGCTTCAATCGATCTGGATGTAAGGTTAGGTATAGATCCGAGAAAATCCAATCAGATGGTTCGCGGCGTTGTTTCACTTCCCCACGGAACAGGGAAAGAGACTCGTGTACTCGTTCTCTGTACTCCCGATAAGGATGCTGAGGCAAAAGAAGCAGGTGCCGATTATGTAGGCCTTGACGATTATGTTGAAAAGATCAAGGGAGGTTGGACAGATATGGATGTTATAATAACCATGCCATCCGTGATGGGAAAGGTCGGTCAGTTAGGTCGGATACTTGGTCCGCGAGGACTTATGCCGAATCCAAAAAGTGGAACAGTGACTATGGAAATCGGTAAGGCTGTTAAGGAAGTGAAGCAGGGTAAGATTGATTTCAAAGTTGACAAAAGCGGGATCATTCATGCCTCAATCGGAAAAGTCTCATTCGAGCCTCAGAAGATCGTTGAAAACGCAAGGGAGTTTATCTCAATGGTAAACAAACTTAAACCGGCTGCTGCCAAAGGGACCTACATACGTAGTGTATTCCTTTCAAGCACAATGAGCCCGGGTGTTAAGATAGATCCTAAAGGTCTTGATGATTAATTTGTTTAGCTAAAAATTGAAAGAAACAATGAGACGGGAAGAAAAAAATGCTATCATAGACAACCTTGCTGAGAGATTGAATGAGTTCAGCCACTTTTATCTGACTGATACTGCTCAACTGAATGCCGCTGATACAAGTGATCTGAGAAGAAAGTGTTTTGAGAACGACATTAAACTTGTTGTTGTAAAGAATACTCTGCTCAAAAGAGCACTTGAGCAGTCTAATGGAAACTTCGATGAACTATATCCGGTTCTGACAGGTACTACGTCCATCATGTTTGCCCAAACCGGAAATTCCCCAGCAAAACTTATAAAGGAATTCCGCAAGAGACATGATAAACCTGTGCTTAAAGGTGCATACGTTCAGGAATCTATCTATCTGGGTGATAATATGCTCGATACACTTGTATCCATAAAGAACAGAGAGGAACTTATTGGTGATGTGATTATGCTATTGCAGTCACCTGCCAAGAACGTTATATCAGCACTCCAATCAGGTGGAAACAAAATTCATGGTGTTCTTGAAACACTTTCAAAAAGAGAAGAATAATTAAAAATAATCAAATTAAAAATCGATAAAAATGGCAGATCTTAAGAAATTTGCAGAAGAACTGGTTAACTTATCTGTAAAAGAAGTAAA
>CAYQBZ010000371.1:0-3850 GCA_964415855.1 uncultured Rikenellaceae bacterium | reverse complement strand
CGCAGGTCGAAACGTATTGATTTTGTAGGAGGCATTCGCGGTCTGAAGGAGCTAAAGGAAAGGGTTGACAGTGGTGAAATGATGGTGGCTTTTGCACTTTACCCTGTTTCTATGGAACAACTTATCGCGATTGCCGATTCCGGTAACATAATGCCCCCCAAAACAACCTGGTTCGAACCGAAACTGCGCAGCGGCATGGTTATTCATCTCCTGGACTGAATCAATTATAAATCCTGGGTCTCCTTCAGCGATTACCTGTCTGCCGGCTGAATGCCCTCCGGCCGGACAGGCAGATCCGAACATCTGGCTCTCTGTGCAACTCTCAGTGTAATATGTATGACTCTCTGTGCAGCCCTGTGTTCCTGATTATCGGCACTCTGGTAAGTTCATCTATATCCTTTCAATCCGATACGTGACATGGAAAATATCCTGTTAAAGTTTCCGTGACCCATATGCTTTTCCTATTTTTGCTGAAGACAGTAATAAAATGGCTGGAACAGCGGAAAATATCACCGGACTATTAAAAGAACTTCCCTCAGAAGTCAGACTGGTTGCAGTATCGAAGACGATGCCGGTGAGTGAGATATTTAATGCGTACAGAGCCGGGCAAAGGTGCTTTGGTGAAAACCGGGTACAGGAGATGATCACCAAGAAAGAGAATCTCCCGGAAGATATCGAGTGGCATCTCATCGGACATCTTCAAACCAATAAGGTAAGGCAAATAGTGTCTTTTGTTAATATGATACAATCTGTGGACTCCTTCCGGCTTCTGAGTGTAATTAACAACGAAGCTGTTAAGGTTACGCGTATTGTCGATTGCCTTTTTCAGATCCATATTGCAGAGGAGGAGACTAAATTCGGATTTTCCCTGAGGGAGCTTGAAGGAGTTGTTGGATCGCAGGAGTTCATGAGCCTGAAAAATGTAAGGATTTGCGGTGTAATGGGAATGGCAACATTTACAAATGATGAGGATCAGATCAGGAAGGAGTTCAGGTATCTTGCTGATTGCTTTAAAAGTATGAAAAACAGGTTTTTCAGTGAAGTGCCTCACTTCAGGGAGATTTCTATGGGAATGTCAGGGGATTATAAGATAGCACTGCAAGAGGGAAGTACAATGGTCAGGATAGGAAGCCATATCTTTGGTGAAAGAAGTACCTGATCTTCTCACCTGCCAAGTATTGATATCAGCTCAGCTGTCAGGGCTCTTTTTTCCTCCGGCTGTGATGCGGAAACAGTCAGGAGATATTCAGTTATTTCCAGCTTCTTGTCTTCACCAATCGAAGCGGCAATTTCCTCTATAACTGTAAGGCATTCAAATGCGGTTGCATAGTCACTTCTCAGGAATACTTCCGTAAACTCAAAAGGATATTCAGAATAATCAAGTCCTGATTGCCAGCATGAAGAGACCAGCATATTTGTAGTACCGGATTTCCGTATCTTTTTTATTTCGGATATGATTTCCTCGCATGCCGACTGGTCTTTTAGGTCATTCATAAACTGTTCAACAGACTTCCTTATCACAACGGCGCCGGTATCATTATAGAGCGAAACGAGTAATCCTATTGCACCTTCAAATGGCTGTTCCCTGCGTAGCATTTCTATCCCGTTACAAATAGTGTCATCGTCTCCATTCTGAATCAGTAATGCAAGCTCGCGCAGTTTTTTATCTGACCTGATCATACTTAATAATTTACGGCAAAGTTAGAAATCCCATAATTACCTGAGGCTGTTTTGAAAAATAAAAATATTATACTAATTTAGTCGGATATTACGTTAACACCAAAATAATGTAACCATGAATAAAAAATGTGGAATCGGTTCAGCCATGCTGGTGATATTCCTTCTGGCTGTCAGTGTTCTTACCGGCTGCAAATCCGGAGGTAATAAAGCGGCACAGGATGAAATTAATGTGAATATTCCCAAGGATAATAGTGCTGTCGTGGAAGACATAAAGCAGGCTGAAAAAATATTCAATGCCCTGCCTTCACCCCTGGAATCGGCTATGCTCATAAAATCTGCAGGAGCAAGGTTTAATAAGGATCTGCTGAATCCGGTTGCCAACGTCGATGGTTATGTGACTAACAAAAGTATGGCACTTAATCTGGGTGTATATACCTGCGACCTGAGTTTTGCCAGTCTTTATGAACAGACACAATTAATTATTGACTATATGAATGCAGCCAAAAAGATGGCTGACGGGCTTGGAATACTGAAAGCAATTGAACAATCAACTATCGATGAACTCGAGGAAAATATAAATAACACTGAAGTCATTATGAAGACTGTCAGTGAAACATTCATGAACTCAAATTCATATCTCGAAGATAATGGCCAGCCTGCAATAGCAGCAATGGTACTTGTGGGAGGCTGGTTTGAGGGATTATATATTTCGACTCAGCTGGTTGATATGAATGATTTTAATGGCAATAAACTGGTGGGAAGGATAATCGATCAGAAACTCTCAATAGACATCCTGATCAACCTTCTGGATAGCAGTAAGGGTAACCCGGCTGTCGATGAGATCATTTTACAGGTGCAAAAACTTAAGTTAGTCTTTGACAAGATAACTATTTCCACCTCACCAATCAGACCCGAATATGATAAAACCTCAAATACCACAGTCCTTAAATCAGAGGTTAAAACTGATATGACTCAGGCAGTTTTTAAAGAGCTTGCTTCAACTGTGGCAGAGATAAGAAGTACATTCGTAAAATAAGTAAAGCTATGAGAATAAAGATTATAATTCCGGCCATTGCGTTATTATTTTTTGGATATGCTCTGAATGTAGATGCCCAATGCAAAGCTTTTGCTAAAAACATTTGCCTTCCGGAGCTTGGATCATATACCCACGACGGTAATTATCATGCTGCAGTACTTGTCGAGGGAGAAGAAGCTGAATTATATAAAACATTCTATTCTGACATGGAGTACAGGGTTGCAGTGTGTGGAGATGAAAAGTTGCCAGATGTGGAATTCAGAATTCTCGATGCCAATAAAAATGTTCTTTATACAAATAAAGATGCAAATTACGCTAAGACCTGGGATTTTAAGCTTGAATCAAGCCAGCAGCTGAAACTGGTGATCAAGGTTAATTCTTTAAGTCAGGCCGGCGATACTCCTGCCAGCGGCTGCGTTGCAATAATGTTTGGCTTTAATACGAAGAAATAGATATAATTTTGTTAATTAGATATAACAGGGACGTTGCACGCAACGTCCCTGCTTATTTAAATCAGTTTCGCAGACAAGTATTTCCCGGTATAGGAATCAGAACATAATGCAAGTTCTTCCGGTTTGCCTTCAAAAACCACGTAGCCGCCTTTGTCCCCACCTTCGGGTCCCATGTCGATTACCCAGTCACAGCTCTTAATGACCTCCTGGTTGTGCTCAATGAGTATCGCTGAATGACCATGGTCAACAAGAGCATTTATCGATTTAAGCAGCTTATTGATATCATGGAAGTGAAGACCGGTGGTTGGCTCATCAAAAATAAACAATATGTGCCCGGCGGCCCTTTCCTGGCTCAGAAAATAGGCCAGTTTAACCCTTTGACTTTCACCACCGGATAATGTACTGGACGACTGCCCCATTTTAATATATCCGAGACCCACATCAGAAAGAGGTCTCAGCTTGTCTATTATTCTTTTTTCGCTTTTCCCGGGGTGTGAGCTGAAGAAATCAATAGCCTCGTCAATAGTCATTTCCAGCATATCGAAAATATTCCTGCCATGATATTTAATGTAGAAAATTTAACCAAAGGAATTAGTGGTAAGACTAATACTCCTGCAATAATTATACTCCATTTAGAAAATTCAGTAGAAGAAGGGGCTTTTAAGATATTTTTTTGAATTAT
>CAYQBZ010000370.1:0-3868 GCA_964415855.1 uncultured Rikenellaceae bacterium | reverse complement strand
AGCTCCGCCTGCTCCGATTGTCTGGGTTGCCAGTCCATATGTAAGATCACTCTGGTATTGTGCATTAACACCCTTGTTGGCCCATACATATCCGCCGCTTACAAGAAGCTTATCGGATAGGTTATACTCAAGTCCGGCCATTAGTGAAAATCCGTTCTGGTCAATTATGTCGCTGTTAGGTATGTGTACAGTTGGTGTTGCGGAATTCAGATCATCATCTATATTATGTCCGTAATCGGCAGCCTTATCGAAGAAGTAATTTGTGCCAACAGAAACTTTCAGACTTTCCAGTACTTTGTAATCAACTCCAACTGAAAGCATTGCAGGCATATCATTCCTGGTCATGGCACCTTCCGGGAACATCGTGATAGGTGTTCCGGTTGTAGTATACCCTATAAGCAGGTCCTTTGTAGTTTTATTTTTAAGATCCAGCTTGGTAGCCATTTCATATTTGATACCGATATTCAGTTTATCGGAAGGAGATAGGTTCACACTGACGAAGGGTGCAATCCCCGATCCGGACTGTTCAGCATCCGCTGTCTGGTCCCCAAGCAGGGTGGCAGTTGCAGTATATTTCGCTGCAGCTCCTTTGAAAACAGCATCAGCAACTGAGATTGTGACATCGGTTGGTGATCCGAAAGCTGCCAGACCGCCCTCAAGCTGAGCCCGTTGGATCGCAGTGATAAGACCGGCACCTTCTGCCTGAGCCAGAGTCAGCGAGCCTGCACCTCCTGTAACCAGGGCTGTTGTGCTTGTTGCAGCTCCTGTTGCAGTGGCGGCCACTCCTGTCATTATAAGGTCAGCTCTCGTCCAGCCGGAAGGCAGGTTCACTTCAATATCTGTTAAATGACCCATGTAGGTGTTTTTTGCAGTGACATACCGCAGACCGGCAGCCACTGATATGAAATCATTTATTTTATACGATACTGCACCCTGGAACCCAAGGAAAGTGGATGAGCCTTCAAAATAGGCATCCAGGCTGTAACCTGAAGCGCCCTGTGATGCAGCAAGCAGCGGAACGAGATCCGACTGGCTTATTTCGAAGGAGGGTAATCCCTTATCATATGTTGCACCACCGCCACCTCCAATGGGATTAAATCCCACTGAGAAAGCAAGCTTGTCCATTTTGTATACAGCATAGATACTTGGAAAAAGAGGAGCAGTAACTGTGCCTTTGTAAAGGTGTTCATTCAGTCCGAATAACCCGGAAGGACCGGTATATGAATTTTCCACCTTTCTTGTCTGCCATATTGACTGATTTGACAGGGAGATATGAAGGCCATTTTCCAGTTTCATTAAGCCTGCAGGATTGTAATAAGCAGCATCAATCCCCACCGAAGCATTCCTTGCCGGTAGACGAACCCATGCAGCACTCTGGTTGGTATTGGTGACCAGCCCTCCCGCAAACAGACTGCCGGTAATAGTAGCAGCCGCCAAAAAAGTTAATAGTTTTCTCATTAGGTTTGTTTTAAAGTTTAAGATTCAGGAGGTACTGTGTAAACAGATACAGAGACCCCGCTATTCCATTTTAACTAGTTTTTACAGCTCGTTTTCTTTAAAGAACTTTGAAATTGACAGAGTCAAATGTAGAAAATAATTTCATTCATGCAACAGTTCTGCGGTTCAATTGTGATATTTTATAAGACTACAGGTATCGGGTGACGCGCGGGTGTATTCCTATATTCCCTTATATAACCCAAAGTCCCCGAACAAACCGTAGTCAATCATCTGGTAATCCATTCCGGACGGGTAGGCTTTCACATTCCTCCAGTTCCCGGGCGATGCCAGTCCGGGAGCAGGATTATTATGATGCGGCCCTTCAAGATTTTTCAGGCTTCCTGTTACCTTAACTTCTATCTTGTTGAGCCCCTGTACTATAAAGCCGGTGACATCTGCCCGGTAAGGAGGGAATGCTATTATCCCGGCAACCTTACCATTCACATTGACTTCTGCCACAGTACCATTCCATTCTCCCAGGGCCACCTCGTACTTATCAGCCAGAGTGTCAATTATGAAGTCCTTTGAATAAGTCATGCTCCATGAATAGAAAGGTAATCCCTGAGTAAGCCAGCTGCCCAGCGTATATTTTGATCCCGGCTCTTTTATTATAAAGCCCTTGGTGGCCGGTTCAACTGAAAAATCCCCGGTAATATAAGCCGGTTCTATTTCAGCATGGACCTTCATTGGTGAAGTACTTATCGTAATACTGTTTTCACCTTCTTTTACTTCAGAGCCTATATCAAAGACCCCAAAGCTGCGGTCGAGCCACCATTTTCCCTGTTCTGCATATATCTCCTTCCCGTTAAGAGTAACCGTCCATAGTTCAGGCCGTTCGACCACTGCCCTTACAGAAGAATAGTCAAAGCTGCCCTTTATTGTGAAATGATAGGATGCTGAGAACCCGGTCCCAACACCGAAGGTATCCCTGTCAACAATATTGGTTTTGAACTGGACAGAATGGTTCCATGGGTCCCCGTTTCTGAACCCGTAACGCCTGTATACTTTGTCTGAAGCAGCTACTACATGCATATCCCTGGTGATCTCATCATCAAGCCTGAGGTCGCAGAAATCTATCATTAGTGCATTGTAATTGTCACGTGTTACTTTTGTCTGTGATGAAGAACTTACTGGCTGTGAATCAGTTGTAGCAACAGGTAATGAGTAACCTTCAATTTTTGATTCCGGAATGTATAATAAAATGCTTCCTGCAGGGGGAATTGAATAAGAGAGGCTCACATTATCTCCACTTTGCATGGCCGGATAACCAGTTACCTCACCTGTCAGTGTCTTCATTTCAAAGGCATCTTTACCCGTTGTGGTAAGAGAACCGTTCGCAGTCCCGGTCAGACTTGAATTAACCAGGAACAGGACCTGGCCATCGGAAAGCATCCTGCGGTGATGATATAATCTGCCTCCTTCCGGGTTCTTAAACTCCAGACCCGGACTCCGGAAATACAGTGAGATGATATCCTGGGTCAGGTTTTCCGGATGGATGATGTTAACGGAGCTCCCGGCAAATAGTTCTTTTAGTTCCGAACTGACAGAACCGTCAACCAGTGTGGGCACTGAGAATGCGATCAGCGTTCCTCCGTTTGCAACAAACCGGCTGAGAAGCTTGAAAGTTGACAGGTCAAGGTTTTCAGTCATAGGTGGTATTACAATCCTGGAATAGCTTGCATGGCCCACTGCCAGTAAGTCCTTTTCAACATGCCCAAGATCCTTCATAATATTTTCCGATCCAAGGTCATATTCCACCTGGCTTTTTTCAAGGGTTGTAACGAATGTCTGGAATGACCGGCCTATCTCAGCCTGCCTGGGATTACGTCGAGCATATGAGTCATAGAGCCATGCCGATGTTGTAGGTTCCATTACCAGGATATCATTAACCTGTCGTCCTGATGACAAGGCAAGGGAGAGCCTGGCATAATGGTCGTTGATGTACCTGTAATCTTTCCACCAGGGTTCATGGTAATCGAAAGTGGGGGGATAATCGTATTTCCGGGCACCTGCCATTGTAAAAAAGGTAAGATGCTGGTTCATCAGGTTAACTCCAAGGGCATATTCCCAGTCACCGTTACGTTTCATTTCAGCAAATGTGAGATCCCATCCGGATCCTCCGTATGTCTCGCTCAGCTTTCTAAGCCTTCCTGTCTGGTTAGCTGCACTTGCCAGCTCCTTGACCGACCTTACATTACCGAACTGTGCTCCTGGCAGCGAATCGTTCCACTGGTTGAAAAGCATGTCTGTTGCCGGTACCTGGTGCCAGGCGTACATTGCCATGTTATCGCCGCCTGGACGCATGCTGGGCCATTCATGTTCCCAGTAATGGCCGGTGAACTTAAGTCCTTTATCCTCACAGTATTCGTAC
>CAYQBZ010000369.1:3601-3874 GCA_964415855.1 uncultured Rikenellaceae bacterium | reverse complement strand
TTCGAGTGCCGGTGGCATACATAAAAGATAATCCCAATGCAATATATCAGGCCCGTATAATTATAAGCCGACGGTTAATGATCGTCGGCTTTTTTATTAACTTTGTATGAAGGATCCACGGATCGCTTAATTTATCATTCCGTTAAAATATTCTGATGAAATTATGGAAAATTTAAGTGTCAGCCTTAATAAAACAGGGGACTTTGTCTCTTCCGAAGAAATCCTGGCCCTGGCTCAGCAATCGGTGAGGCATCTCGAAGCCCTCAATGAAGG
>CAYQBZ010000369.1:0-3591 GCA_964415855.1 uncultured Rikenellaceae bacterium | reverse complement strand
ATGGAGGTTCCATCATACCATTAAAATAAATTATTATATGATGAAAGAAAATTTAAGTATTAGCCTAAAAAACATTAGCGGATTTATATCATACGAGGAAGTTGTGGCTCTTGCAACACAATCTGTAAGACATCTTGATTCTCTTAATACCGGGGCAGGTCCGGGAAATGATTTCCTTGGATGGCTTTCTCTTCCCGGTGATATCCTGCATGATATAGATAAGATAGAAAAGAGTGCCAGGCAGCTCAGGTCTGTCAGCGATACTACTGTTGTAATAGGGATAGGGGGATCCTACCTGGGTGCCAGGGCGGTAATAGAAGCAAATTCCCATTCTTTCTCATCACTTCGCAGGAGAGAGGAGCATCATGAAGTGATATTTGCTGGTCAGAACATCTGTGAGGATTACTTATCGGACCTGCTTGAGATACTTGACAGCAGGGATTATTCGATAATTGTCATCTCAAAATCAGGTACTACCACGGAACCTGCGATAGCTTTCCGTATACTTAAGGATCATCTTGAGAAAAAAACAGGAAAGGCGGGAGCTGCCGAACGTATAGTTGCTATAACAGACGCCAGCAGGGGGGCGCTGCGTTCAATGGCGGAGACCAATGGTTATGAGACCTTTACCATCCCTGATAATATAGGGGGACGTTATTCAGTACTTACACCGGCAGGTCTCCTCCCGGTGGCTGTAAGCGGGCTTGATATCAGGATGCTGGTAAAAGGAGCCGGTGATATGCAGCAGGTTACCAGGAAAAATAAGAATGCTGTTTCAAATCCTTCACTGCTTTATGCAGCAGCCAGGAATCTTCTTCTCAGTTCCGGCAAACAAATAGAGATAATGGTCGGATTCACGCCAAGACTTCATTTCTTCCTGGAATGGTGGAAACAACTATACGGGGAGAGTGAAGGGAAGGACGGCAAGGGTATTTACCCTGCTTCTGCAGATATGACGACCGATCTTCACTCCCTCGGACAATATATACAGGAGGGGCAGCGGATACTGTTTGTAACGATGATCTCCGTGAACAATCCAGGAAGGAAACTTACCATTCCGGCAGAAAAACACGACCTCGACCAGCTAAACTACCTGTCGGGCAGGAGACTCTCAGAAGTTAACCATAATGCTGAAACGGGTACTGCACTTGCCCATAATGACGGAAAAGTTCCGATTATTACCATAACCATTCCTTCACTCGATGAGTATTATACCGGGCAGATGATCTATTTCTTCGAGCTGGCATGCGCGGTAAGCGGATACATACTGGATGTTAATCCGTTTGACCAGCCAGGTGTTGAAGCATACAAAAATAACATGTTTGCCCTGCTTAATAAACCGGGATTTGAAGCGGCTGCCAAAAAGATTAAAGAAAGGCTGAAGTGATTACCTCAAACCGGGGATAGTACACAAAAGGCCCGTTTACAGCTTGTATTTAGTCATAAAATCATCAAGGACCTGCTTCAGATCAGGTTCTCCTATCTCCTGAAGGTCATAACAGACCCGGGTATTGGGTTTACTGATTCTAATTATCCTGTTAAGATTTATTGGTGTTGCAATTATCACACTGTCGCAGTCTGTATTATCGATCGTTGTCTCAAGATCTTTTAGCTGCTCTTCGCCATATCCCATCGCCGGTAGCAAATGACCTATTTCCGGGTAGAGCATGAAAGTCTCTGTCAGTTTCCCTACTGTGTATGGTCTTGGGTCCACTAATGCTGCAGCTCCGAATTTACGGGCCGCCACCACGCCTGCTCCAATTTTCATTTCACCATGGGTAAGAGTAGGACCATCTTCCACAACAAGTACTCTCTTTCCTCTTATCACGGAAGGATCAGCCACTTTTATAGGTGATGCACCATCGATGACTATTGCCTCCGGGTTGACTTTTTCTATGCTCTCCCTTACTAGCTGTATTCCTTCAGGTGCGGCGCTATCCATTTTATTTATAATTACAGCGTCTGCCAGACGCAGATTGACCTCTCCCGGATAATACCTCAGTTCGTGCCCTGCACGGTGAGGATCCGTAACGGTGATCATAAGATCAGGTTTAAAGAAAGGGAAGTCGTTATTCCCGCCATCCCATACTATTACATCACAACCGGAAGGATCATTCTCAGCTTCACGCAGGATAGCCTCGTAATCAACCCCTGCATAAATGACATTACCTCTTACCAGATGCGGTTCATACTCTTCCATCTCCTCAATTGTGCATCTATGTTTTGCCAGGTCGCTGATACTTGCAAACCGCTGTACCTTTTGCCTGTTGAGATCACCATATGGCATCGGGTGTCTTACAGCAACTACCTTCAATCCTTTAGCCATCAACAATTCTATAACCTTTCGCGAGGTCTGGCTCTTACCACAGCCTGTCCTTACCGCACCAACAGCGATAACAGGTTTCTCACTCTTTATCATTGTAGCGACCGGTCCGAGAAGGACAAAATTTGCACCGGCAGCATTCACCACAGCACTGACAGACATCACTTTTTCGTAGGTAACATCGCTGTATGAAAAGATACAGTCAGCAACATTATATTTTCTTATAAGTCCGGGAAGGTTCTCCTCCGGGAATATCGGAATTCCATCTGGATACAACTTACCGGCAAGTTCTTGCGGATATTTCCTTCCGTCAATATCAGGGATCTGAGCGGCTGTAAATGCAATAACATTTGAATTTTCATTTCCCCTGAAACAGGTATTGAAATTATGAAAATCACGCCCGGCAGCACCTACTATGATGACATTTTTCCTAACCATAAAGCCTCCGTTTTCTTATGAAATATTTTAGTTGAATTAATGAAAGCATTTTAAAATGAATCAACAAATTTATAATTTGCATACCGGATTTCCGAGTATTTCAGACTATTTTTCGGAAAGTGGTCCCGGCATTGTAAATTCTTGATTATAAATATATTAACCCAATACTTGGCATATAGTGAAAACATGTTAAAGAAAATGTTTTTGATAAGCTAAGGTATATGGCAAATTCTTTGTACTATTATGACATGATATGAATGTCCTGGCTCACATATATCTTTCAGGCGATTCCGAAAAAATAATTATTGGAAATTATATTGGTGATTATGTAAAGGGACGTGACTATCTCAAGTATCCTGACCTGATAAGAAAAGGCATAATACTGCACCGGCACATAGATGGTTTTACCGACCGTCACCCGGTAGTTCATCGCAGCAAGATATTCTTCACACGAAAATATCATAAATATTCAGGTGTCATTACAGATATTATCTATGATCATTTCCTCACCAGGGAATGGGATTTCTTTTCCAGGAGGCCGCTCGAGAGTGTTACATATAATTTTTACAGGGCGCTGGTAAACAATTATGAAATATTACCTGACAATGTAAAGCAAATGATGCCGTTTTTTATAATTAACAACTGGATCGAATCGTACCAGACAAAAAGCGGGATACGCCATGTGCTGAATACATTAAGCAAGCATTCCACCCTCCCCAATGAAACAAGATTTGCAATGCGGGCTCTAAAAAAAAATTACTATTCCCTGCAGGACGACTTCATGGAATTTTTTCCTCAGCTTATCGATTATGTAGAAAAGGATTTTGGAA
>CAYQBZ010000368.1:0-3875 GCA_964415855.1 uncultured Rikenellaceae bacterium | reverse complement strand
GCTACCAAATCCAATATAGGGGTTGTGCAGGTTCCCGATAAAAGGCTTTACGAGCTTGAGAAACACCAGGTAACAGAAAAAGTCGTTCATACCACCGTTGAAATTGTAGATATTCCCGGGCTGGCGAGAGGTTCCAACAGGGGAGAGGGCGTCGGAAATAAATTCCTGGGTGATATAAGAAATACTGATGCCCTTATTCATGTTCTGAGATGTTTCGACGACGATTCCCTTCAGCATATCGACGGTTCTGTTGATCCCGTCCGCGACCTGGAAACTATTGACCTTGAATTACAGGTCAGGGACCTGGACTCGGTTGAAAGAAAGATCGAACGTCTTGAGAAAGCTTCAAGGTCGGGTGACAGGGAAGCCAGGCACGGCATTGATATCCTGAATCTGTACAAGGATCATTTTGAGGATTTTAATAATGCACGGACCCTTGATGTGAAGGAAGCGGATCGTAAAATTATCGACGACCTTTTTCTTCTTACTATGAAACCGGTAATATATGTTTGTAATGTCGATGAAAAGTCAGCTGTTTCCGGTAATAATCATGTGGAAAGGGTCAGGGAATTCCTGAAGGGAAAGGATGAGGAGATACTTGTAATTGCAGGAGCAATGGAGGCTGAAATAGCAGAGCTCGACAATAACGAAGACCGTATGGCGTTCCTAAGAGATGCAGGTCTTGAGGAGCCGGGGGTTGATAAGCTTGTGAGAGCAGCATATAAGATGCTGGACCTTAAGACATTCTTTACGGTCGGACCCAAGGAGATCAGGGCATGGACAATTAAATCGGGTATGACGGCTCCCCGGGCATCAGGAGTAATTCACAGCGACCTGGAAAGGGGCTTTATAAGGGCTGAGGTAATGAAATATAATGATTTTGTTACACTCGGATCAGAGCATGCATGCAAGGAAGCAGGTAAGTTCTATATTGAAGGAAAGAATTATATTGTTGACGACGGAGACATACTTCATGTCAGGTTTAATGTGTAATCGACTTATGTTCAGACGTTTGCTGGTATTGTCGTGCCTTCTCTTCTGTTACGCCCCCCGGTGCTTACCACAGGAATTAAATCATGATTCAAGACTGTTTGAGATTATAGGACAATATGCTCAGGCCGAGGTGTCAGTTCCTTATGCTGAAGTAAGCGATATGTCTGAACTTACGATGAATGTTTCGATTTTATGTGTCAGAGACAAGAAGGTTTATATTAGCCTTTCGCCGCTGACCCTAGGATGGTTCACGGCTCAGAATTACACATATCAGGTAATTGAACCTTCTGAAAACAAAGGTATCAGAACAGCAAAGAACATTGATGAGGCATGGGACTGGGAATCATATCCTTCGTATACACAATATGATTCTCTTATGCAGAGCTTTGCAGCTACTTATCCTGAATTATGCCGGCTCGATACTATTGGGATAAGTAACTACGGCAAGCTAGTTCTGGCATTAAAAATATCGGATAATGCCGGTGTGGATGAAGATGAACCGGAAGTGTTTTACTCATCCACAATTCATGGTGACGAAACGGGTGGATTTATTCTTATGTTAAGGCTGATAGATTATCTCCTGAGCAATTATAACACAATCAGCAGGGTGACAGATCTGGTGGATAATCTCGAGATCTGGATAAACCCGTTGGCAAATCCCGACGGTACATACCGTACCGGTAATATTATTTCATCTCCTACCCGTTATAATGCCAACGGGTATGATCTTAACAGGAATTTTCCCGATCCTGTGACACCCAATACGATCAAACAGATTGAAACTCTCGACATGGTAAGATTCATGCGGGATCACAGGTTTGTCATCTCAGCAAATTTTCATTCCGGCGAGGAGGTGGTAAATTACCCCTGGGACAGATGGCTTTCAAAAATTCATGCTGATAATTCATGGTTTTATTCCATTAGCAGGGCCTATGCCGATACTGTCCATGTTTATTCGGGACCTGCCTACATGAATTACCTTGACAACGGAGTAACACGCGGTGCAGTATGGTATATAATATATGGAGGCAGGCAGGACTTCATGACCTGGGAATTACATGGCCGGGAAGTGACTATTGAGCTGGATGATCAGTTTATTACTCCGGCAGCACAGCTCTCATTACTGTGGCAGTATAACTGGCATTCCCTGGTCGGATATCTTGAAAATGCCCTATATGGGATACATGGTCTTGTTACTGACGCTGTCTCAGGAGATCCTGTACCTGCAAAGATCTTTATAAGCGGTCACGACAAAGACAGTTCTCACGTCTATTCCGATACGCTAACCGGGAGTTTTGTCAGGCTGCTTGCACCGGGGACCTGGGACATAACATTTGAAGCTGATGGTTATATGAGCAACACGGTCACCAATGTTAATGTATCAGATGGTTATAAGACGGAACTGGATGTTGCCATGGTACCGGTTACAAGCAGTGTGGATACCACAAACCCGGAAAACAGTTTGCTGTATCCCAATCCTTCCTCTACGGAGATAAAAGCAGTACTGCCTCAATGGATTATGGGTAGCCTCAAGGTAAGGATAATCGACATGGCAGGATCTGTGGTTGCGGAATATCCTGCTGTAGCATATAAGGGTATACCGCTGATGATTGATGTAAGTAAGTTACCGGGAGGTGCTTATACGGTATTGTTTATGAACACTTCATCAGGAAGCTCCTGCTATGGACGGTTCATTGTCACTAAATAATCCCTGGCATTTGCATCTGTAATTAAAACACTTATTTTTGCACCTTACTTTTCCTGTATTCAGGGATATTGGAAGTGTCGCAGACAAGTAAGCTGATTTGAAACATGAACAAGAGGGAGCTATCATTAAGAGCATTTGCAGTAATCATGCTGCTTCTTATGGTTTTTAATGAGTTGTCGGGACAGGGAGCTTATCTACCTCCTGATAAGCCTCGTCTTGTTATCGGGATCATTGTTGAGCAGTTAAAGTATGATCAGCTTGAGAAGTTCAGGGATAAGCTGGGCGAGAATGGAATCAAGCGGCTTATAAATGAAGGAACTTACTTCAAAAATGCCTCCTTCGAATATATGCTGACCCAGTCGGCACCTGGTCACGCTACTATCTCAACAGGAGCAGAGCCGTCCTATCACGGTATAACATCTGATAACTGGTACCTGCCACTTCGAAATGAACTTATTTATTGTTCCAAGGATGTTGATGTCAATCCTGTAGGCGGAAGTTTCGAGTCGGGTCTTCATTCTCCCGTAAATCTTCAGGCATCCACCTTTTCTGATGAACTTGAGATGGCTACCAACAAGAGGGCAAAAGTATTCGGGGTAGGGCTGAAGGAAAATTCTGCAATATTTACAGCCGGTCATGCAGCAGACGGGGCGTATTGGTTTGACAATGTGACCGGTACATGGATGTCGAGTACTTATTATATGAAAGCGCTTCCTGAGTGGGTGAAAGATTTTAATGCAATGAACTATGCGGAATCGTACATTAGTAATCCATGGATTCTTTTCAGACCCCCGGAATATTATTCAGACTGTCTGCCTGATTCAAACATTTTCGAGACCGGACTGGATGGAAAGAACTACTTCCCTTATGATCTCAGGAAGATGAGAGCAAAAGGGGTAACCGGATACAAAAATGATTTCTCCCTGCTGAGAGAGACTCCCTACGGCAATTCTTATACCACCGATTTTGCAATTCGGCTTATTGAAAAGGAGAATCTTGGGAAGGATGATGTAACAGACTTTCTGTCAGTATGTTATTCTGCAACGGATAATATAGGCCACAGGTTCGGACCGTCATCAACAGAAATGGGAGATGCTATACTCAGGCTTGATGATGATATCAGGCGTTTTTTATCGTACCTAAATGATAGCATAGGTAAGAGAAACATTCTTGT
>CAYQBZ010000367.1:0-3880 GCA_964415855.1 uncultured Rikenellaceae bacterium | reverse complement strand
AGATACAAATCGAAAGCAAATCACAACACCGAATTAAAACAGTTTGAAAATCAAACTACTTAGATATGAAAAGAAATCTACTCCTCATTGCTTTTATCTTAATTGTCAATATGACCCAGGCACAGAATTCCATACCAAACGGCAATTTTGAAGACTGGACAGGGGGTACCTACGATTACCCTCAATACTATCCTTATACATCTAACAGACAGGCATTCCTCAGGTTTTATGCCCCCTTCAACGAAGTCAGGACAACTGATGCTTATCATGGTAATTATGCAGTGGAAGTATCGACCCTTGCTGCTGTAGGGGATACTTCAGGCGGTTATTTTGTGAATTCACCTAACACAGATGGTGACCTCTGGCACGGAGGTATACCCTATGCAGAGATCCCGACCGGGATACGGGGATATTACAAATATAACATTGCCACTGAAGACTCAGGTCTGGTTGTTGCTGCATTCAGTAAGAATGCTGTAAGTATAGGAATGTACATGTATACACTTGGAGGTATTCATAACTCCTATGCTCCCTTTAGTTTCACTTTCGATCCACCACTCTCACAAACACCCGATTCCGTGATTTTCGGAGCCACATCCAGCGATTTTATGAAAGATATCTATCTGCCGGGAAGCACTCTTCTTATCGACAGTGTATCTTTTACAGGTGTTACCGGCCAGCCCGCTCTCCTGAACGGTGATTTTGAAACATGGCAGAGTGAAACTATTTACAAGCTTGACAGCTGGTACCTGCAGGAGATAGGTGCAGAGAGGACAAGTGATGCATACCGCGGGAACTGGGCCATTGAACTTACAACATTCGTTGGTAATGAAAACAGTACAACAGTAGCAAGAAGCGGACGTGCTTCAACAGGTTATTACTCAAATTCCTGTTATTGTATGAAAGGAGGGTATCCATATTCGGAAATGAAAGATACACTTACATTTTATTATAAATATGATCCTGCAGATATAAGCGATATGGCTTCAGTCTTTTTTTCATTTAAAAAAAATGGTACACAGATCGGGGGATGGGGAGATAATCTTCCGGCTGCTGCTGATTATACCTACCATGAGATCCCTTTTGAAATGGGAATCGCTCCAGATTCAGTTATGATTGAATTACAGTCCTCGCTGTGGAGCAATACTGATCTCTCATTTGCCGGTGCTGTCCTAAAGATTGATGATATTTACTTTAAATCGCAGATGGTAACCACCGATATAAAAGCTAATGAGGATAACAAAAAAATAAGCATCTTCCCTAATCCGACCGGAGGAATTCTTACTGTTTTAATGGCTGATAACGGACTCCGTCAGGTAAATCCTTCAATTGATGTCTTTAATGGCATGGGACAGAAAGTATTTGCGGCTGAATTAAGTGAACTTCGAAATGAATTCGATATTTCAGGATTTCCAAAAGGAATGTATTTCATTAAGATCTCCGACGGAACAGTTATCCATACGGAAAAGATCATGAAATACTAAGAGAAATCTGTGACACTGTGTCTCATAAAGGGATCAAAGTACATCTGAGACACCCCCTTAAGTTACCTGGAAATTACCCTGACTTTATAAATGTTAATGTCAGGCATTCTGACAACTTTATCAGGATTTTCTGAATATATATTATGGGTCCACCAGCTTATTTCACCCTTTGTATAGATAAGCTGCCCGGTAGTTTCATCATAGTTTATTGATTTGACATCACTAACTGATTCCAGCGGAGAGAAGGGAGAGAACTCTTCATTTTTAATATTAAAATTCCACACACCATCAACAGTGGTAAGAATAAGCCTGGTATCAGAAACGGATATCAAATCATGTCCGCTTCTCCCTGGTATTGGCCAGCTTTTTTCAAGAAGTATTCCGGGAACATCAGATTCCCAGTCAACGAGTGAATACCTTCTCAGTTCATTATATCCCAAAGCAAACAAGGATCCTGTTTCTGGAATGAAAATCACACCGTGTCCCGAATAGATACTATCTGAACAAATTACTTCCTCAGGTTTGTTCGCGTTAAAAATCTGAATGCAATTTCCGTCCGGTGATGTCGAAAGTGCAACAGCAATCCTTTCTCCCGGTAAATATGCCGCAGAATGTGCATTCGGTACGTGGGCATAAAACAGACTGCGTTTTGTTTCACGGTCTACAAGAACAACTCCTCCTGCAGATGAGGTTATCAGAATCTTTGAATTATTATCCACAGGTTTGCAATCGTCAGTTGTATTCATAAATTTCCGGTATTCCTCAGGAAGGTCCACGACCTCAGGAAGACTCCATTTCCAAACTACCTTTGCATGGATGCTGTCGGATGTTCTGAAATCTATAATACTGACCTGGTCATCGCCGCAGACAATCACTCCACGCGGCCCATTGCTGCAGGAGGTGTGGGCCGTTACTACCAGTATGAGAATCAACAATTTTACTTTTACCATAATAGTTTACAAATTATGCACTTATAATACAGAATGACGGATTGCGTATAACCAGCCAGGTTTTCCTCCGGCTATTTCACCCAATTTAAGCATTATTTTCATAACTTGATGCAGTAATAATTATAAAGCAGTTATATTCCAGACTAATTGTACAGGAAGTACAGTATTTATTAATTATAGTGCTATTACTGACCTTAATCAAAGACATATGAAAAAAAATTCCAAAAAAGAACAATCAGGTCACCTCACATCGAGACGTGACTTTTTCAAGACAACAGGGCAGGCAGTGGCTGCATCAGCTCTTGCCGGCGGGACCATCCCATATGTACATGCAGGTGAAAACAATAATCCTGATGAAGCTTCTGATTTACGATCCGATGCTGCGATGATAGGACCAAACGACAATATCAAGGTAACAAAGATCGAAACATTTGTATTAAGGAATACCTGGGTTTTTGTAAAAATATCAACCGATGCAGGTATAACAGGCTGGGGTGAAATGCTGAAAGATGATGCAAAAGCATGTGCTGCAGGGGCCCTTGAAGTTGGCAACTACCTCATAGGAAAAGATCCTCTCCGTGTGGTTCACCACTGGCAGGCCATTCACAGGGGTGCTTTTTACAGGGGCGGCCCTATTAAAACAGCGATACAGAGTGGCATAGACCAGGCTCTCTGGGATATTACAGGCAAAGCCTATGGAGTGCCGGTCTACAGGCTACTGGGAGGACCTACGAGAGACAGGATAAGAGTTTACGGAACACTCAGCCGGGAGACAGGTGTGAATGCCATAAAGGTTGGACCGAACGGGGGGAACCGGCAACCTGTAAAATACGTCGAAGGACAGAAATTTGTCGATGAAGTTGCGGAAAGGTTTAAAGCCCTTCGTGATAAGGTAGGACCCGGTGTTGATATCGGGGTGGACTTCCATGGAGCTGTTCAGCCACCCACAGCTCTACTGCTGATGAAAGCCTTAGAACCATATCATCCCTGGTTTTATGAAGAGATAGTACAGGCGCTGAATGTTGATGTAATGGCTGAGCTGGCAAAAAAGACACATATTCCGATTGCAACAGGTGAAAGGATCTTTACAAAATGGGGATTCAGGGAGATACTTGAGAAAAGAGCTGCCACTATACTTCAACCCGATGTATGTTATGCCGGTGGTATAACTGAATTACGGATAATTGCAGGCATGGCAGAAGCCTATTATACACCTATAGCTCCTCACAATCCTCAGGGGCCATGTTCACTGGCTGCCAGTTACCAGGTTGCTGCCTGCATACCTAACTTTCTCATCCAGGAAAGGGGCGATAATGAATATGAAGATCTCCTTGCCAAACCACTGCCAAAGATAAAAGACGGGTACCGCCCGTTACTGACCGATCCAGGACTCGGTATAACTATTGATGAGGATAAGCTTCGTTCACAGGTTGGTGAACCACGACC
>CAYQBZ010000366.1:0-3884 GCA_964415855.1 uncultured Rikenellaceae bacterium | reverse complement strand
TTATTCATGCATTAAGTGTTGCAAGGATCATTGCAGGTGAGATGGGACTGGGCCTGACTGCTATTGTTCCGGCATTGTTGCACGATTCATACAGTAACCTGCGACTTGCCCCTGAGGATATTGAGAAGGAATTCGGAACAAAAGTTCTTGAGATACTGGAGGGATTTTCGAGAATAACAGGCATAAACTCGATGCAATCGTCTTACCAGGCCGAAAATTTCCGTAAACTCCTTCTCAGTCTGGCCGACGATATCAGGGTGATCCTGATCAAGCTGGTTGAGCGCCTTGATTACATGAGGAACCTCGACAGGGCAGCTGAAGAAGGGAGAATGCCGCTCGCCTCCGAGACCTATTTTCTGTATGCCCCGCTTGCTCACCGGCTTGGCTTTTATAATATCAAGTCGGAGATGGAAGACCTTGCTGTTAAATATCTCGAGCCGGAACAATATAACCATGTTGAATGCAGGCTTAAGCAAACAACTGCTTCAAGGAATAAGCTGATAAGGGATTTCTCCGCTCCACTCAAAGAAATATTACTGAAGCAAAACTTTAGGTTCACCATTAAAAGCCGCACAAAATCAATACATTCCATTATGCTGAAAATGAAAAAGCAGGGAGTGGAATTTGATGAGGTATTTGACCTTTTTGCAGTAAGGATAATAATAGAGAGTGACAGTGAAAATGAAAAAACCGATTGCTGGCGGGTTTATTCGATTGTGACGGACCTGTACCAGCCAAATCCCAGCAGGCTGCGCGACTGGATCTCCGTTCCCAAGTCGAATGGCTATGAGTCTCTTCATACGACAGTGGTCGGACCACGGGGGAAATGGGTTGAAGTACAGATAAGGTCGGTAAGGATGGATGAGATTGCCGAAAAGGGTCTGGCAGCTCACTTTAAGTATAAGGGTATTAAAGGTGAAGGAGGACTGGACGCCTGGCTTTCCAAAATGCGGGAAATTCTGGAATCGAGTGATAAAGAAGATAATGCATTCCTCGACCAGGTGAGATCGGGACTATATACCGATGAAATATTTGTGTTCACACCAAAAGGTGATCTGCGCCAGTTACCCGCAGGTGCCACAGTGCTTGATTTTGCATTCGATATTCACACTGCTGTTGGCTCTTCATGCGTGGGGGCCAAGGTCAATGGCAGGAATGTGACAATAAAATATGTTCTTAAGAATGGCGATCATGTATCTGTAATAAGGTCAAAGAACCAGAAACCAAAACAGGACTGGCTGTCATTCGTAATTACCACAAAGGCAAAAACCAAGATAAAACAGGCTTTGAATGAGGAGAAGACCTTAGCTGCAGCCGAAGGAAAGGAGATTTTAATGCGACGGCTGAAAAACTGGAAAATACCGTACGGCGATACTGTGATACAGAGACTTCTCAATTCGTATGATATTAAAACCTCTCAGGATCTCTATTTCCAGATTTCAACCGGTAAGATAGAGCTCCTCGATATTAAGGAAGTCCTGCAGAAAGAAGATCAGCGTGATATAACACCGGCTGCCGCCATAATTCCTGAAAAAAAGCTCAGCGAAACTGCAGGTTACCAGTTTGCAGATTACCTGGTCATTGAGGGCAGGGTAGAGGGACTTGATTACAGGCTTGCAAAATGCTGCAACCCGGTTTTCGGTGATAGTATCTTCGGTTTTGTGACTATTTCGGAAGGCATAAAAATACACAGGACAAATTGCCCTAATGCGCATAACATGATGGCAAGGTATCCATACAGGGTCGTCGGTGCCAGATGGACCAAATCGAAGAACCTTCCTTCCTTTGTTGCTGCTATTAAAATAACCGGCGTTGAGGACTTAGGTATGGTTAACAGGATAGCAGATGTTATAGCCGAATATAAAGTCATTATCAGGAATTTCAATTACAGTATGGATGACGGAATGTTTGAAGGAACACTTAATATAATGGTACCTAATAATAATGTTCTTCACGGTATTATAAGAAAAATTCAATCCATAAAGGGAATATTAAAGGTGGCGAGATATGATATTGGGTAGTCGGAAGTCGGAAGTCGGAAGTCCGAAGTCGGGAATTAGCGTTAATATCTAATATCCGGCCTGACAGGGAGCTTTGCCATCTTCCCGACCTCTAGCGAAGGATAGCCAAAGTCTTCAACGACCTTGCCAAGCAGGAGGTATGTGCCGCTCCCTTTAAATGGCCATGATCTGAGCGACTGTGAAAAATGGGTTGTATCGAAAAAATTACCTTCGGGATCGATGAAGCATCCAAAGTTCATCCAGTCATTCTTAATCGTCTTGATATATTTCACAGTTACCAGGTGTCCTGTCATTTTCACTTTTTTACCTGTATATTCACCCATTTTTGAAGCAGTTACTTCACCCCGGAAGGATGTCTTTAGCATGTCGAACCAGCTCATTGAGACGGGAAAGCCGAAGAGTTCAATTTCATCGTACACATCTTCAATTGCCTTCTGAGGCAGGTCGGGAAGTGAAAACTCCCTTGGAGGAGGGGAGAATAGCGGGCGCATCTTTTCGGTTTTATTCTTGTTTATCATCATATGGGCTTCCCATAGGAGTACTGCCTTTTTCTTCCCGGTGAACCTGAACGCACCGGCCTTCACAAGAAGTATGACCTGCTCAAGCCCCGGGTTGACCCTGGAAATAAAATCGTCAAGACAGGAAAACGGCCCCTCTTCACTGCGGATCTCCTCTATTGACTGTGCAATATTGCGGTCGAGGCTCAGGATATGCACAAATCCTATATAAATATCTGTACCATAAATGGTAGTCTTGTAATTACTATTGTTAACACAGGGAAGCTCAATACGGGCGCCATACCTTTTTGCCTCGTGAACATAGACCCATGTCCTGTAGAATCCACCGAAATTGTTTATCACTGCTACCATGAATTCGAGCGGGTAGTGTGCTTTCAGCCACAGGCTCTGGAAGCTTTCTACGGCATAGGAAGCAGAGTGCGCCTTTGAAAATGAATAGCCGGCAAATGATTCGATCTGCCTCCATACCTCTTTTGTCACCTCTTCGCTGTAGCCTTTCTCGCGGCAGTTTGAGAAGAATTTTTCAACTATGCGCCGCATCTCCTGTTTCGACCTGTATTTTCCGCTCATTGCACGGCGCAGCGTGTCAGCATCTGCAAGATCAAGCCCGGCAAAGTGGTGACAGACTTTCAGAACATCTTCCTGGTAGACCATCACACCGAAAGTCTCTTCGAGCTGTTCCTTCATAACGGGATGGATATATTCGAATTTACCCGGATTATGGAACCTGAAAATATATTCCTTCATCATACCTGAGCGTGCCACGCCCGGCCTGATGACGGAACTTGCCGCCACCAGTGTGGTATAGTTGTCGCATCTCAGCTTCTTCAGAAGTCCGCGCATTGCAGGACTCTCAATGTAGAAGCAACCTTTTGTCTCGCCTGTCTTCAGGTATTCCTTTACCTTAATGTCGTTCTTGAATTTCTGTACCGCATGTACATCGACATCGATACCGCGGTTACGAAGTATTATCTCGGCGCTCTCTCGTATATGCCCGATACCCCGCTGGCTCAGGATATCGAGTTTCTCAAATCCTATCTCCTCGGCTGTGTACATGTCCCACTGCGTTGTAGGAAAACCCTTCGGAGGCATGTCAAGAGCCGTGTAGCATGTGATAGGCTCCTCAGAGATCAGTATCCCTCCGGCATGAATACTCCTCATATTAGGGAAATCAGCGATCCTGAGTCCGGTGGAGAAAATTTTATCTGTTATCTCATTGCGGTTTGTTTCAGATGAAGGATTATCGATAAGAGCATCTATCTCTTCCTTCGGCAGCCCGTGTACCTTTCCCAGCTCCCTGACTATCGATTTGCCCCTGAAGGTGCTCATGGTACCGAGCAGGGCG
>CAYQBZ010000365.1:0-3950 GCA_964415855.1 uncultured Rikenellaceae bacterium | reverse complement strand
GTTATCAAGGAATCCATGGTTCTTATTTAGTCTTTCCTTAGAACAAATCCTTTCAGACTGTTTTTTTTTATTTTTTTGGCATAACTTTAATACGCCAATTTATTGTTATTGTCATGAAGGCTGTAACCTGTATTCTGATGTCAATACTTGTAACTATGGAAACATTTTCCCAGAACTTAACAACTGACAGGCAGCCTGTTGCCGCAGGGAGATTCTATCCGGCAGACAAAGGGGCCCTAACAGTTGAAATTGCAAAATTGTTTGAAAGCTGCAAAAAGACTCCCGGCAATTTGCAGGTAAGAGCTATAATAGCGCCGCATGCAGGCTATGTATTTTCAGGAAGAATTGCCGCTTCTGCATATTCAGCTATACCTGGGAACTCAGTCTGTAAGAATGTTTTCATTATCGGGTCAAGTCATATAATGGCTTTCAATGGAGCATCAGTATATAATGCGGGAGATTTCATAACACCGATGGGAAAGATCAAAGTGAACCGGGAAATTGCAAACAAACTGAAGGATGAGAACAAAGTATTCAATTTTCCTGTCACGGCACATCTGCAGGACCATAACATTGAAGTGCAGTTACCGTTCATTCAGTATTATTTTAATCCTGTTCCCCCGATTATTCCGATCATAATAGGTACCGATAATGAAAATACGATAAAAGAAATCGCTAGTGCCCTTAAACCATGGTTCACACCCGGGAATCTCTTTGTTATAAGCAGCGACTTTTCTCACTATCCTTCATATAACGATGCTGTTGAAACAGATAATATTACAGCAACCGGACTTGAATCAATGGATCCGCTTACATTTCTTAGGACCCTTGCCAGCAATTCTGCAAAGCATATAAGAGGTCTGGCAACGAGTATGTGCGGATGGACATCGGGCCTGACGCTGCTTTATCTGGCAAATGGCAATAACGATCTTGAATTAAGGCATATTGATTATTGCAATTCGGGTGACTCGCCTTATGGTGAAAAAGATGGTGTTGTCGGATACCATGCTTTCGCACTGGTTGAGAAAAACCATGAACAGGATACGGGATCCCCTTCTAAAAATGAGTTTACATTTACCGAAAACGAGAAGAATACTCTTTTTTCAATAGCCAAAACAAGCATCATTTCAATGCTGGAAGATAAAAAAAGGATCAGTATTGACGAAAGTAAGATTCCTCCCAGACTAAAAATACCAATGGGTGCATTTGTTACACTGAAGATCAACGGACAGCTGAGAGGATGTAT
Source organism: uncultured Rikenellaceae bacterium (assembly GCA_964415855.1). Taxonomy (GTDB): domain Bacteria; phylum Bacteroidota; class Bacteroidia; order Bacteroidales; family VadinHA17; genus LD21. The sequence goes on along the minus strand of CAYQBZ010000365.1, from coordinate 2,704 downwards.
AGGAAGATTCATTTCAGCCGATCCTCTGTATAAGGCTGTTCAGGCGTCTGCCCTGTCATCTGCATTTGAAGATCCGCGCTTTCCACCTATAACGGGCAGAGAGGAGTTTGAAAAGACTGAGATGGAGATAACTGTACTCGGTCCACTTAAGAAGATCAGTAATATCAATGAGATTGTGCCTGGGAAACATGGGATCTATATCAAAAAGGATTTCAGGTCAGGCACAATGCTCCCACAGGTGGCAACTGAAAACGGATGGACCGTTGAAGAGTTTCTCGGATATACCTCACGTGACAAGGCCGGACTGGGATGGGATGGCTGGAAGGATGCAGAGATATCGATCTATGAAGGAGTGGTACTTGAAGAAAACAGGTAAAGAACATGTATCATGTAGTTGGCACAGGTTTAATAGCCATACTCTTATATCTGATTAGTTATACCTATTACCGGCTTGGCTATTACTCCAGGCTTTTTCACAGGAAATTATGGAACTCAATCCTCGCAGTTGCGTTTATTGTAACAGCTTTGGCCGGCATTTTCATGGCGCTCCAGGTTAACTATAAGTGGGATCTTCCTTTTGTCAGGTCAGTTGTTAAATGGCATGCCGAATTTGGAATAGGAATGGCCCTCACCGGAATATTTCATTTCATCTGGCATCTCTCCTGGTTCGGAAAGATGTTTATAAAGCAGGAAAATCACGGGGGCGTCACCCTTCCGGTAAAGACGGATACCCCCGACATAGGTTCAAACCTCTTCCTGGTGGGATTTTCCAGCTCTGCCATCCAGCTTCTTCTTATAAGAGAGATGATGAATATTGCGGGCGGTTATGAGCTTATTGCCGGAATATTCCTGGGCTCCTGGCTGATAACCTCAGCCCTTGGTGCAATCCTGGCAGGAAAGTCGGTGATGAATGACATCAGAAAGATCAATCTTATCTTTTCAGTCAGCCCGATCGTATCAGTTGTTCTGCTGCTGCTCTTATCAAGACTTTTCATGACAAGAGGAGAGACACCTTCATTCCTTGTCAGTATAGTCTATACTTTTATAGTACTGATACCCTTTTGCCTGGCATCGGGATTCACCTTTGTTAAGCTGCTTAACATAGCAAGATCAGGAAACAGGTTCGTACCCGGAAAGTCATTTTCCATAGAAACTGCAGGAGCTGTTGTTTCAGGAATAATAATTGCCAGCCTTACATCCGGGCTGATGAATACTTACCAGATCCTTCTTTTGGTAATGCTTGGTTCATCCACCTATATGTTACTGACATTCTATATAAATAAACCCGGCATAAAACTGATCACGAAATTTGCCGTTGCCCTTATTGCAATTTTGATAATAGTCTTCAAACCTGATATTCTCTTCAGGCAAATATTGTTTCCGGGAATCCGTATAGTCAATACCACCGATACTCCATATGGTAATATAACAGAAGGTAAATATGAGGATGAAAAGAGCATATATTACAACCAGAGACTCCTCATATACAACGACGATGTTATGGAAAGGGAAGAGGATATTCATTATGCGATGCTGCAAAGCAGGTCCCCGAAAAAAGTGATCATGGTGTCAGGATCACTGCAGACTCATATGCCAGAAATACTGAAATATCCGGTTAAGGAAATTATATACATAGAAAGGGATCCGGCACTTGCAAGGGCAGTGACAATTCCTGATGAATCCCATCCTGCAGATCTTAAAATAGCAAATACCGATGCTTTCAGATATTTAAGGAAACAGAGTGAGACGGTTGATGTTATAATGCTGCTTGTCCCGCCACCAACAACTATTCTCCTTAACAGGTATTATACAACCGACTTCTTCATCTCAGCTAAGGAGAGGCTGAATGACGGGGGAATAATTATGTGCTCTCCTGGTCCGGGGGACAATTACCTTAATAAAGAATCCAGGTATCTGTATTCATCAGTCTATAAAAGTCTTAAGAAGGTGTTTAAAAATGTCGTGCCGGTTGTTGGAAACAAATTGTATTTTATCGCGTCGGATTCTGCATTGTCATTATCGTTCTGCCGGCTGACGGAAACAAGGAGGATCACCAACACTTATGTCTGTTCAGATTACCTGGCTGATGATCTTATCAAAATGAGGTCTGATGAAGTCACTGAACAGATGGATCCATCTGTAAAGGAGAACAGATTGTCATTCCCGGTGGGATGTTTCTATTTTCAGGCTTACAATTTCAGCAAAAACCTCAATGAGAAGATACCTGCAATAATTTTAGTTATTATCATCTTCGCACTACCCGTCCTGGCGATAAAGAGGAAAAACCTCCTTATGTATTTCAGCGCTACCGCCCTGGCAGGATTCGAAATAATAATACTGGTTACGCTGCAGCTTGTTATCGGAAACATGTACCAGCTTACTGGTCTTGTCATTGCCGGCTTGATGACCGGCCTTGCCCTGGGAGCAGGAAGAGATTCCGCGATACTTGACTCATGTTCGTTCACGATAAAGGGACTTATCCTGGCACTTTTCTACATTGCCTTTGGTCTGGTCTATAATGGGTTACTTGATCTGAAAGGCATAGCGCCGGCAATTTTCATAATCGTTATTTCGGGTTTTATCCCTGCATTACTGACCGGACACCTTTTTCGCAGACTCACACTGGCAAGAACAGAACCCGGAGCAACGTCAGAAATATACAGCGCCGATCTTGCAGGTTCTGCCCTTGGATTTATATTAATCT
>CAYQBZ010000364.1:0-3956 GCA_964415855.1 uncultured Rikenellaceae bacterium | reverse complement strand
CCTTGGCGGCGAGCCGATGATCAAGCCGTATTGTTCAATTCTTAAGATCGTTCCCTGAATCATTCTTCAACTGGTGCAGCCCATATCCTATGGCAAGCTTTGCTGCTACAAATGCCAGTGGGTACCCTGTTGCTTTTGAAGCCAGGGCACTTGATCTTGATAACCGGGCGTTAACTTCAATTACCCTGTAATCTTCAGAGTCAGGTGCCAGTGCGTACTGAACATTGCACTCACCTACCACCCCTATATGTCTTATGATCCTTATGGACAGTTCCCGAAGCTTATGATATTCACTGTTTGTAAGCGTCTGCGAAGGTGCAACCACAATACTCTCACCGGTATGTATTCCAAGCGGATCAAAATTCTCCATGTTACATACCGTGATACAGTTGTCATATTTGTCTCTTACGACCTCATATTCAACCTCTTTCCATCCTTTGAGCGACTCCTCAACAAGTATCTGTCCTGAATATGAGAATGCCTTGGCGGCAAGTGTTTTCAGCTCCTCGGTATCTGATGCAAATCCACTGCCCTGACCGCCCAGGGAATAGGCAGCCCTTATTATTACAGGAAAGCCCAGGCTGGTTGCGGCTGCCAATGCTTCCTCCACCCCGGTTACTGCAACACTGCTGGGTGTTTTAACATCTATCTCCCGAAGCTTATTTACAAAAAGCTCCCTGTCTTCAGTATCCATTATTGAAGTAACAGGGGTACCCAGGACTTTCACATTGTACCTTTCAAATACTCCCGATCTGTAAAGCTCTGTACCACAATTAAGAGCTGTCTGTCCGCCAAAGGACAACAAGATCCCGTCAGGCTTTTCCTTTTCAATCACCTTCTCAACAAAATAAGGAGTCACAGGAAGAAAATAAATCTTATCTGCCAATTCTTCCGACGTCTGTACGGTGGCAATATTTGGATTAATTAGAATTGTTCCTACATTTTCCTCTCTAAGGGCCTTAAGAGCCTGGGAGCCGGAGTAATCAAATTCTCCCGCCTCCCCTATTTTCAGTGCTCCCGATCCGAGGATGATCACTTTACTGATTTCATCTTTCATCTTCCGAATTTGAGGTTCAAAAATAGTACAATTTTTTAATTAGAGTTTGAAGTTTGAAAAAAATGAATATATTTGCAAAACAAATGAATAAATATGCAAAAAGCAAAGAGACTTCTGGCTATTGAAAAGTTAATTGGTGAAGAGAACGTTTCCACCCAGGAGTATCTGCTTAAAAAGCTTAAAAGGAATGGTATAACATGTACCCAGGCAACCCTCTCGCGAAACCTTAGGCAGATTGGTGCTGGCAGAATTCCCGACGGTACCGGGGGATATAAATATGCCATGCCCGAGAATCTGAATTCCGGTACAGGTTCTCAGGTCAGGTTGAATATAGTTCCGGTAATCCAGGAAATTGTCGATGCAAGGGGTTTGCTGGTAGTGAAAACAATACCCGGTAATGCAAGCAACACTGCATTTTTTATAGACAGTACAGGACGCTACGAGATCGCCGGAACAATTGCGGGTGATGATACCATACTTATTATACCAAGAGATGGTATTACGGTACAGCAGGTTCATGATTGTCTCGAAACTATTATGCCCGGTCTGCATGAACAGGTCAGGCGAAGGTAGGATCAGGGAATTGTGACTATTAAGAACAATATATTAAACGGCAGCATACACTATATTAACAAAACAATTTAAAATGAAAGAAAAAGTAATTCTAGCGTACAGTGGAGGTTTGGATACTTCCGTAATACTTAAATGGCTGATAGAGAAAGATTATGAAGTAATTGCTTTTGTTGCGGATGTCGGGCAGGCGGACAATTTTGAAGAGTGCAGGAAAAAGGCTCTCCTGCTTGGTGCTTCGAAAGTTGTGATATCAGATCTTAAAAAAGAATTTGTTGATGAATATGTTTTTAAAGCAATAATGGCAAATGCCATTTATGAAGACAGATACCTTCTCGGTACGGCACTTGCCAGGCCGCTCATTGCCAAAAAGCAGATAGAAGTGGCAAAGCAGGAGGGAGCGAACGCCGTATCTCATGGTGCCACAGGGAAGGGAAACGACCAGGTAAGGTTTGAGCTTTGTTATTATGCATTGAAGCCTGATATAAAAGTAATTGCTCCATGGAAGGATAAGGAATTTCTCAGTACATTCAAAGGAAGGACCGATCTCCTGAAATATGCCTCCGAGAAAAAGATCCCTGTTAAGGCAAGCATAGATAAACCGTACAGCGAGGATGATAACCTGATGCACATCAGCCATGAAGCAGGTATTCTTGAAGATCCTATGTATTCACTCAATAAGAGCATGCTTGAAAAGATGGTTCTGCCTCAGGATGCACCTGATGAAGAGACAAGGATAGTAATACACTTCAGGAACGGGATCCCGGTAAAGGTCATCAATAAGAATGACGGTACTGTGAAGGAGGATTCACTCGAGTTGCTGGTTTATCTGAACGAGTTAGCCGGAAAGAACGGTATAGGGCTGCTCGATATGGTTGAAAACAGGTATGTCGGGATAAAATCGCGTGGAGTATATGAGACGCCCGGTGCAACGATACTTCATATTGCACACAGGGACATTGAGGGAATTGCCATGGACAGGGAAGTGATGAGATTAAGAAACATGCTGACACCAAAGTTCTCTGAACTGGTCTATTACGGGTTCTGGTTCAGCCCTGAAATGGATTTTCTGATGGCAGCAATGGAGAAGAGCCAGGAGATAATCGACGGAAGTGTACATCTTTGCCTGTATAAAGGGAATGTTATTATTGAAGGGAGGGAATCACCCTCATCATTGTACGATAAGAAATTATCCAGCATGGATATTGAGGGGGGATTCGACCAGACCGACAGTAAAGGTTTCATAAGAATAAACGCAATAAGGCTGATGGCCCACAGGGCAATTGTTGAAGCAAGCAAGAAAAATGAGTAAAATATACATAAATGAAACTCTGGGAAAAAGGGATAAATCCCGAGCCTGCCATTATTGAATTTACAGCAGGAAAAGACAGGACGACCGACCTGGCATTGACGAAATGGGACATCATTGGTTCTATGGCACATGTCATTATGCTTGAAAATGTCGGCCTCATTTCCGGCGGGGACAAAAACGGGATGCTGAAGGCTCTTCATTCACTTTTTGAGTGGGACGAAGAGGGTACCCTGGTAATTGAAAAAGATGTTGAAGATATTCATTCACAGATTGAGAAGGAGATGTCGTCGATACTTGGCACTACCGGGAAGAAGATCCATACCGGCAGATCAAGAAATGACCAGGTACTTGTTGATATCAGGCTTTTTACCCGGGAGGAGATAGATAAGCTATCGGTATTGATCCGGAACCTCTTTAAGAGGCTGCAGTCACTGAGTGAACAGCATAAAGAGGTGCTTCTGCCCGGCTACACCCATATGCAGCCTGCCATGGTCTCATCATTCGGACTATGGTTCGGGGCCTATGCGGAATGCCTGGCTGACGATATCTTGCTATTATCTGCTGCACGAGCCCTGAACAATCAGAATCCGCTCGGCACTGCAGCAGGATACGGAACCACCCTGCCAATTAACAGAAAACTGACATCAGAACTTCTTGAATTTGATGATCTTCTTTACAACTCTGCCTATGCGAGCCTGAGCAGGGGCAAGATAGAAATGGCTGTAGCTTCTGCATTAGCTTCCGTGGCCCAGACTCTTGCACGTTTTTCAATGGATATATGTATCTATATGGGCTCTGAATATAAATTCATTGATTTCCCCGATGAATATGTTACCGGTTCAAGCATCATGCCCCAGAAAAGAAATCCTGATGTGTTCGAACTTATTAGGGCAAGATCAAATATCATTCAGACCCTGCCTAACCGGATCGCTATCCTGACTACAAACCTTCAGTCGGGCTATAACAGGGACCTTCAGCTTCTGAAGCAACTGGTCTTTGATTCATTCGGTGAGGTGA
>CAYQBZ010000363.1:0-3966 GCA_964415855.1 uncultured Rikenellaceae bacterium | reverse complement strand
TCTTCATATAGGTTCCAGGGTGAATGTGGCTGTCATATCCGGCTTCCTCCAAAAACTAATGGCACTGCCGGTCTCGTTCTTTGATACTAAACTAACCGGCGATATACTTCAGCGCATTGAGGACAACAACAGGATCGAGGAATTCCTTACTTCTGCCAGCCTGAACATATTATTTTCATTTTTCAACCTATTTATTTTTGGTATTGTCCTGGCAATATTCAGCATTAAAATACTGGCAATATTCCTCACCGGATCAGCATTGTATATTTTATGGGTATCACTCTTTATGAAACAGAGGGCCAGACTTGATCATCAACGGTTTAAGCAGATGTCAGCATCAGGTACGAAGCTCATCAATATGGTTAACGGGATGCAGGAGATAAAACTGACCCGGAGTGAATTAAGCATGCGGTGGGACTGGGAGAACCTTCAGGCTAAATTATTTGGTCTGAAAGTAAAGGGACTTAGTATAATACAATATCAGTCGGCCGGGGCAACATTCATAAATGAAGTGACCAATGTTTTTATTACAATCGTCGCTGCAACTGCCGTGCTTAAAGGAAATATAACCCTTGGAATGATGCTTGCCGTTCAGTTCATAATCGGCCAGTTAAATGTACCTGTAAGTCAGATAATCTCATTCTTCCGGATGTCGCAGGATGCAAGGATGAGTCTTGACCGTCTGTCGGAGGTGCATAATATGGATGACGAGGAATCCGATCCGGGGATGAAGGTTCGTAAGCTTTCCGAAAAGAAGGATATTTATGTAAATAATCTGTCATACCAGTACGAAGGTCCGCGCTCCCCGTTTGCCCTTAAGGATGCTGATTTATTTATAGAGGAAAATAAGACAACGGCAATAGTCGGCACTAGCGGAAGTGGAAAAACAACATTATTGAAAATGCTTCTCGGGTTCTACCAGCCGGTCTCGGGTGAGATACTTATTGGCGATACCAGGCTCTCAAACCTGAGTCTTAAGGTTTGGAGGGAAAGAGTTGGAGCCGTTATGCAGGATGGTTTCGTCTTTTCAGATACAATTGCTGCAAATATTGCTCCCGGCCCTGAGGAGATTGATGAAGAAAAGATGGTGGAAGCTGCCGCGACAGCTAATATTAAGGGTTTCATTGAGTCACTTCCCCTGGGGTATAACACCAGGATAGGAGTGAACGGACACGGTTTAAGTGAAGGACAGAAGCAACGGCTCCTGATCGCAAGAGTTGTATATAAGAATCCTGATTTTGTATTTTTCGATGAGGCGACAAATTCCCTTGATGCAAATAATGAGAAAGTCATTGTCGAAAACCTTGCCGGATTCTTTAATGGTAAAACGGTAATTGTTGTAGCACACAGACTTAGCACTGTAAGAGATGCTGATAAAATTGTCGTGCTGGATAACGGAAGGATAATTGAAACAGGAACTCACGAATCGCTTATTGAATCACGGGGAGCATATTATAATCTTGTAAAAAATCAGCTCGAACTGGGCAGTTAGATTATCAAATGAAAGAGGAGAAGCCAGAAATAATATATTCTGATCCGGTGAAGGAAATAATGGGCAATCCACCTCGAAGGATATTAAGATGGGGAACAACAGCCCTCTTCCTGATCATGTTGCTTTTTATCCTGATTGCCTGGCTGATCAGGTATCCCGATACAATACCCGGTTCGGTCAAAATTACCACAACGAATCCACCTGTGACTATGGTTTCTAAAATTACTGGTCATATTCAGGAATTAAAAGTAGCGGATGGAGATACGGTTGTGAACGGGGAATTGCTTGCAGTTATGGAGACAACTGCATCTCTTGAAGAAGTCAGTTTAATCAGGCAGATTGTAGACACTTTAAGCAATCCGGCATATTTTTCCTTAAAACCGGTGAACAGATTTACACAACTCGGAGAAGTTCAGGAATATTATGCTTCTTTTCTTAAAGCTTCATCTGATATGAGCAGTTTCATACGAAACGATATCTATGAGACAAAGATCAGATCTCTTACCGAGGAAATAAATGGGATGCAGGCATATTTAGACAAACTGAGAGTTAAGGAGAATTTGTATGTTGATAATCTGGGACTTCAGCAGACAGTATTTGAAAGGAGTGAAGATCTTTATGATTCTCTTGTAATTTCTGCATCAGCGCACGATCTGGCAATGCAGGAGTTACTTGACAAAAAGAAGCAATTACAGGAAGTCCGGCTGGAAGTTGAAGCAAAATCACTTGAAATAGCTCAGAAGAGACACGATATTGATGATAACCGGATGCGGCGTAAAGCGGAAGAAGACAACCTTTCCTCTGCATTAGAGGAATCGTTCCTGAACTTCAAATCGCAGCTGGGTAGCTGGGAAAACACTTATCTGCTCAAATCTCCTGTTGAAGGGATTGTTACTTATACCAACATATGGAAGGAAAACCAACTTGTTACAGCAGGTGAGCCTGTCCTTAATATCATTCCTCTTGATCCGGGTGAATTTATTGGTCGTATTAACCTCACTATGCAAAGGTCAGGTAAAGTAAAATCAGGACAAAATGTAAACATAAAACTAAGTGGCTTTCCGTATTTGCAATATGGAATGGTCAGGGGCAGGATAAAATCCATCTCAAAGGTACCTGCCGGCGACTTCTATATCATTGAAGTTGAACTTCCGTATGGGCTTACTACAATATATGGCAAGGATCTTACTGAATATACTCAGAATATGCAGGGGACCGGTACTGCAGAGATAATTACAGATGACGTGACGTTACTGCAGAAAGTAATGAACCCTTTCCGGTATCTCATTGCAAAAAACAGAAGGGAGAAGGATACCAGCGGATCACCTCTTTGAATAAGGCTCATAATCATCGTCAGTATCACGCGATTTTGGTATGCTTGTCCCCGGGCTTCCCGCACCGGATCCTGTCTTGTCCTTCTTAACGTATTTCAGGTAAAGTCGTACCGCAAGCACTGTGAGGGCCAGCACAATTAGAAAAATTTTAAAAGTATCCATTTTGATGATGTAAGAAATTAGTGCCTCATGGCGTGTTTTGATATGTCAGCTAATTGTTTGTTCAAATATATAATTTATCTTTAAGAGGTCAATCAGATAAAATCATTTCCATAATCCTCTGTCACGATATATTTTCTACCCTGATGGTTGCTATGTCTTATTGTCTGATTCTCACATTTATTATGCTAAAACTTTGAGTTTTATTAAATATTTCGATATTTTCGTACTCTGAAATTTAGGTATAATGCTATGATGCAGAATACTGTTGATGAGCTGAACAATAAAAGGATTGATTATGACCACGAAAAATCCGGATGACTCTGTTCGTGAAGAACAAAACGGGGCAAATGAAAACGCTACCGTACCTGAGGATGCCACACAAGCTGAAAAGGCGACAGATACTGATTCTCTGAAAGACAAACAGAGTACTGAGGAAAAAGAAGAAAAGGGTGAGGTAAATAGTGAAGGAAAGAGTGAGGAAAAGACCAGAAAGAAGCCTGCAAAAACTACTCAACGGAAGAAAGTTGCCATAAAGGCAGCCACTGAGAAGGATGAACCGTCGGAAACCTTAAAATCCCCTGCTGTGGATGGTGAGGAAGAAAAAGTGACCAGTAAAATAAAGGGGAAGAAGAAAAAGGATGATACCGGGAAAAAGGAACAGGACGCTGAGGTTGGTCAGGTGGATGAATCATCTGACAGTCAGGAGGCTGAAGACAAAACAGCTGAGATTGAACTACCACCGGTCGATTACTCAGGATTTTCCAAAAGCGAACTTGTTGATACATTGGCTCTTATTATTGAAAACCGGCCTCCTGCAGAGATACGGGATGATGTTGAAAGGATAAAATCTCACTTTTATAAGAAACTTAAGCTTGAAGAAGACGAAAGGAAGAATAAATTCCTTGAATCAGGCGGAAAAATTGAAGATTACAGGGCATGGATAGATCCTGATGACGCGAAGGTAAAAAAGTATATTGA
>CAYQBZ010000362.1:0-3974 GCA_964415855.1 uncultured Rikenellaceae bacterium | reverse complement strand
TACGTCCTGCATACATAATATTGCTATTTTTTTTACAGATAGACAAATAAATTGTAATTTTAAGGGTGATTCAGAAGTTGATGTTGTGATGTCTAAAGCTATAAGAATAATACTCATTTTATTTGCACTGTTCACCCTGGTTGTATTTACCGATTGTGCAGCATCCAGAAAAAACCCATATTTCAAAAAACGGAAGCAGTCCTCACAGCTGAATTCATCACAGCTTGGAAGGAACAGGTATTTCTTTTCTTCCGGTTACCAGAAAAAGCTTAATAAGAATTTCAAAAAAAGAAAATAACCGGACCTCCTGTCAGGCGCTGCACTCAAAACTCAAACCATCATAGGCAAGGATAATTCCATCCTCCAACTCAGGCGAGACATCAGCATAACGACCCATCTGGTGACTTATATGCGTGATATAGGCCCTGTCAGGTGATATGTCCTTCACAAAACTGACAGCTTCGTCCAGGCTGAAATGGGAAATATGTTTCTCCTTACGGAGAGCGTTGATAACCAGATATTTTACTCCCAGCAATTTCTTTTTGCTTTCCACGGGAATAGAATTAGCATCAGTTATATAGGCCAGATTTCCGATCCGGAAACCATATACCGGCAATCTGTAATGAAGTACCCTGATCGGAATAATTTCAATGCCATTGACATCAAAACTGTTATCCGTTATGGTATGTAATCTCATTTTAGGAATACCCGGATACTTAAGTTCTGAGAAAACATAGGAATACTCATTCTTTATTGCCCTGAGCACCCTGTCTTCCCCGTAAATATCAATGGCATCCTGGCTCTTATAATTAAATGCCCTTACATCATCCATCCCCGAAATATGATCCTTATGTTCGTGGGTGAGAATTATTGAATCGAGCTTCCTGACATTTTCCCTTAACATCTGCTGTCTGAAGTCCGGTCCCGCATCAATAACGAGGACGGTCCCATCCTTTTCAATAAGCAGTGAAGTCCTTAGCCTCACATCTCGTTTATCTTCTGAAAGACATGTATTGCAGTCACAGGCGATTACAGGGACACCCTGGGAGGTACCGGTTCCAAGAAAAGTTATTTTCACAGTACTTGAATTTCATAACAAACCTAATCGAAAAAAGGATCACTGGCAATATATCATAGATTTTTGTTATTCCATAAGGACCATTTAATTTGTTATATTTGATAATCAAATCTGTAAATCGTGACCGGAAGGCTTTATCTTATACCTGTAACGCTGGGAGGAGATGATTTCCTGAAAGTGATCCCTGAAAAAGTCATTAACCTGACCAGATCCCTGCGTTTCTTTATTGTGGAAGACATACGAAGTGCCAGGAGATATCTTCGTATGATCGACAGGGAATTTCCCATCGACAGTTCAGTCTTTTTCGAACTGAATGAACATACCAGTGATTCTGATATAGGTCATTACCTCGATCATGTTGAAAAAGGACATGATACAGGGTTAATGAGTGAGGCCGGTCTTCCCGGTATCGCTGACCCGGGGGCACGCATCATCACCATGGCTCACAGGAAAAAGATCAAAGTGACGCCCTTGTCAGGCCCCTCATCAATTATCATGGGCCTGATTTCCTCGGGTCTTAACGGACAGAATTTTACTTTTAACGGGTACCTGCCCGTAAAACCTGCAGAACGATCGGCCAGGATAAGGGAACTGGAGAGAAAGGCGGCTGAAGGCTGCACACAGGTATTTATGGAGACACCTTACCGGAACCAGAAACTGCTTGAGGCGCTTGTCGGGAACTGCCAGAGCGAAACAAGGCTGTGCATTGCCACAGACATAACGCTTGACTCGGAATCGATCAGGACGTTGAAGATTTCCGACTGGAAAAAAGACCTGCCCATGTTAAAAAACAGGCTTGCGGTATTTGTTTTAGGCTGACCCTATTTCCCGGGACCCGGTTTGACAATCAGCATCTCGACTTCAAACAGAAGAGGACAATACCCGGGAATGGCATACCATCCTGAAGCACCGTATCCCAGGTTCGAGGGGATAAGAAAAAAGGCTTTACCTCCCTCTTTCATATATGTCATACCTTCATCAAATCCGGGAATAAGCCATCCTTCATTAACAGGAATGATCAGCGTGTCGGTCGACTCAACATTAGAATCGAAAATTTCTCCGTCGAGGAATAATCCGGTATACTTCACATAAGCAGTATCATGAGTTATAGCCTGCCTTCCGCTACCTTCCACAAGATCAACATAATATAATCCACTGGGTTTCAGCTCAAAATTAAGACTGTCATTACGGATAAGAAACGCTGAAATTGATGCGGCCTCATCCTCCTTAAGCTTTTTTGTGGGATCACACGAATCGAGCGATATCAGGGTAAGAATTGCGATGATAATAATAACAAAATAACTATTTTTCTTTATCATATTTCTGATTCTTTTAAAATAACAATAACAGCATTTCAACGGTAACATTATTTATTTATTATTCTGACGGTAAAATTTTAATATTATACACAACAATTGCCCTCGAGGGAATTTTCTTCCCGTCCCCTATCAATCCATAAGCAAGGTAAGGCGGTAAAATAAAAATTGCTTCTGCTCCCGGCCGCAGCATCCTCAGACCTTCGTTGAGGCCAGCTTCCATTTCACTTCTTCCAAGTACCAGTTCCCTGGGGCCAAGGGAGGCTGATGAATAGCATTTTGTCCCATCAAGAAGATAGCATTCATATTCCATAACTACTTTATCCCTGTCAGTAAATTTAGCCCCTTCACCTTCCTTTATTAAAAGATACCATAACCCGGCAGGAGATTCAGACATGTTTAGTTTTTTTCTTTCGATATAATTCTGGATTCTTTCCCGGTCCTTCTGAACCATGAACCTGTTCAGTTCGGTCATATCATTTTCACCCGGCTTATAAATCTCAGTTCCTGTGTCCTTACCATTCCTGCAGGCAGCGGTTATGATCAATAAGCTGATAAATAAAAGGTTCCGTATGGAAATAAAACTAAGTAGCATCTTCAAATCGCCAGACATTGTCCTTCAGCACCTTAAGGAAATATTCAATCGTATTTTCAAGTGTATCAGGAAATTCCCCTCCTGAAGCGTTCAGGTGACCGCCTCCTTTGAAATATGCTGAAGCAAATTCATGTGACGGGAACTGCCCCCTGGACCTGAACGAGAGCTTAATGAATCCGTCTTTCTCAATAAAGAGCGCAGAAAAATGGATACCCTTTATCGATAAGGGTATATTAACAAAGCCTTCGGTATCTCCCTTTACATGGTTGTATTTTTTAAGATCGTCTTTTGTAAGAAAGATATAAGCTGTTTTATACTCCGGCAAAACGACCATTCGTTCATTGACAGCATAGCCCTGAAGCCTTATACGATCAAAAGAATAATTATTATAAATAAGGTTTTGGATCTTCTCTTTCTCAAGCCCGGTTTCAAAGAGGTCAGCCACGATCCTGAAAGTCCTGGCAGTATATGACCCATGTACAAAGTTACCCGTATCGGTAATAATTCCCACATAAAGAGCTTCTGCATAGGGCCTGCTCAGGTATGGTGCCCCGTTGATCAAGCAAACCAGTTCATATACCAGTTCAGCAGTAGAGCATTTTGACGGATCAGAGATCACAAGGTCTGCGAAATCCTGGGGATTGAGATGATGATCAATTATTATCTTTCTTGCCTGTGACCGCTCTACTAAAAGTTCTGCCTCTCCCAGCCTGTTTGGCTGGTTGAAATCCAGAAGAACTATCAGGTCGCTTCTGCCAATAAGCTTTTTACACTTTGCCCGGTCCCGGATAAATATATTTATCCTGTCAACACCATCCATCCATTTAAGAAATTCCTGAAGGTAATTTGGAGATATCATATCCACATTTTTACCTTTATCGATCAGGTAATGATACAGAGCTAATTGTGAGCCTATTGCATCACCATCAGGATTAACATGACATATAAGCAATATATTCTCCGATGAGAAGAAAAGTTTCGATAA
>CAYQBZ010000361.1:0-3978 GCA_964415855.1 uncultured Rikenellaceae bacterium | reverse complement strand
TACACCGACCGCCCGCATCAAGGTGCGGAACTGGCCGGCCTCTCGCCGAATGAGTTCGCCCGGAGCCTCGGCTGTTCAACGTGTTAGTGGACACTACATAAACCTCTCGATAACGGCCTCCTTTCCACAACCAGACTCCACCAGGTGCCTTGGGATATCCAGACGCTTTGTCCGGACTGCCAGTCCTGACATGACTCACGCAATGTCCTCCTGGCGCTGGTGCCAGGGCCAGATGGTCGCCTGACTGACGCGCAGGTACATTGCCGAATAGTATGCCCGCTTCCAGTGAAACATATGTGTATCCAAGAATTGAAATATAATATCTTCTGCTGATGTTGAACTGCAGCCTCAGGTAATCAAAATCGTTGTTAAGCTGTTTTAAGCCTCCTGATAGTTTTAGCTGAATGACAGGATATCTGTTTGAGTAGGGATATCTGTATAATTTCCCCTGGTAGAACGATTCATTCGGAGCATAGCGAAGGTTAAGGAAAAACTCGGGTGAATTGATACTGTTTATATTATCTGTCGGTGACAGGAAAGAGTCGGTGTTGAATAAGAGATTACCTGCCGGCGACTGCCGGCTAATACTATAGCCTGTAAGAAAAGAAAAATGATTTTCAAATTCATTCAGGTATTCAGCCTTAAAAGTGCGGTTCAGCAGGAACTTGTCGTCAACACCCCTTTTAAAGGATAAAAATATATTATCTCCCTGTGCAAATTGCAGCTCCTGCCCAAGTATTTTGGTATCATACTGGTAACTGAGCTTTATCGACTTTACAGGGAACTGGTAAATAGAGTGTGGAGTTAATGAATACGTTATTCCTGCATTGTACTTCATTATTTTATCAGTCAGCCCATAAGCCACATAGCCGCTGAAAGTGATCTTTTTACTGAAATCTGTAGTTGTTCTTCCTCCGAACCTGAGCCGTGTTCCTTCTACCGTATTAAAACTGTAGAAATTGCTGACAGGTCCTATTTCCACTTTACCCAGGTTCAGAAACTCGGTTGTCAACAGCATCACAATATTCATCCTCCTTCTGAATTCGGGCATTTTTTTGATACTGTCAATGGTAGTATATATCTTTTGCTCCGATTTTGAAAGAGGTTCGTGCCTGTGCGCATCCCAGAATCCGGCTGTATTTTCAGCCGGATCGAACTTCTCAATTCTCTCCGGGCCATTGAAGAACTTGTCACTTACAGGTTCATTGATTTTATAATCTTTAAGAGAAATGCTTCGTTGCCCGTAAAGCCCCATCGAGTTTTTAACAATGCCAAAATCGATTGAGATCTCTTCTTTGGAAAGGAACCATGAATCCTGGTCGAATTTGTCAAAATCCTGTGTAATACTTATATCCTGGACCCAGTCAATATTGATGTTCTTATTGATTCCGATATCAATTTTTCTGATAGCAAATGCACCGTCGAGCGTTATATAGAGGTTCCCATGGAACAGGAAGTCTGATTTGTTCCTCGGTTCAAAGAACAGCTTAACACATTTGATATCTTCCACTGATAATGTATCAAGTATAAAATACATGTAAAAGAGCGGCGCATTTTTCGCAACAGGACTAAGGAATTTGTTGGTCAGGAACATTATTTCATTATCGTAAATATTTATATTCTGGTATAAATAGTTAAGCTGTGCCGTCACGCCTTTATTATCAAGGTATTCGTCGAGGTTTATTGTTTTTTCCGCAGTAAGGATTTCTTTTGTTGCCTCCGGATCTTTACGATAGTAATGATCTGAAAGCGATTCCTTAATATAAAGGGGAAGTACCGTGTTCCCGATCCTTTTTGTCGTATCGAGGTTGTCAAAGACAAACCTGAATTTTCGCGCCAGGTTACCCTGTGTGAACTTCTCATTGATATTGCTTAAGGCAAACTGTATCTTTTCGTATTGGTTATATTCCAGGTAGTCGTAGGCCTCTTTCCTGTTATTATCTTTGTTGTCAATTACTTTTTCAATAAGTTCGACAGCAGGATTTCCTTTGTTCCTGTAATTCTGCCTTTGAGGTAATATCCTCACTTCATCAAGGGTGATAACAGAAAGATTTAACCTGATATCGTATGACTGGTCCTGCCCCTGAATTACATCCCTCGATTCAGTCTGGTAACCAATAAATGAAAACTCAACTTTTCTTACCTTTGCACTTGTTTCAATAAAGAATTTACCTTCAGCATCGGTGTTCGTTCCTGTTGTAGTACCTTTCAATGAGACAGAGGCAAATGATATCGGATCGCCGGTCCTGGCATCGGTAACAGATCCTCTGATAATCGTTTTCGCCGGGACCTGGCAGATAGTATTCGATCCGGCAAAAAAAACAAAAAGAAATAGTATTGAGAATATCCTGGGGATTTTAATAAGCTCCATTTGATCCTGAAGGTGCCTAAAATTTTTTTCGGATCAAAGGTAATAAAAACAACTTGCAAATATTTAACTTGCCACTTGCTGTTATATATTTTTTCCGGCGACGGGAGATCCTGTTGCACAAAATAATCTTATTATGACTACTATCCGACATATACGGCCTGCGTGGTTCAAAAATGCAATTATTTACCAGATACTTATTGACAGGTTCGCCGGTGCCCATAAAAAGGAGAACAAACCGGATTTTCTTGGTGGAAATATTAAAGGAATAATAAAAAGACTTGATTACCTGGCAGATTTGGGTGTCAATACTATCTGGTTATCTCCGTTTTGCAGTACGCATGAATATCATGGATACCATATAACTGACTATACGAAAGTAGATCCTCATTTTGGTACTTCCGATGATCTTCATATGCTCATTGAGGGAGCTCATAAAAAATCCATGAGGGTGATAACAGATTATGTGCCGAATCATTGTTCGGTCCATCATCCCTTTTTTAAGGAAGCTGTCAGGAGCAGGGAAAGCAAGTATAATAAGTGGTTTTACTTTAAAAAATGGCCTGAAGACTATCTCAGCTTCCTGGATGTCAGGGAGCTTGCGAAGCTTAATCTGGACAATCCTGAGACTTCCGATTACTTTATTGACATTGCCAAGTACTGGCTTGAATATGGTCTCGATGGCTACAGGATTGATCATGTAATCGGCCCTTCCCACACTTTCTGGAAAAAGTTCAGAAGTGAAATAAAAACCTGTTACCCGGATTGTGTACTGATAGGAGAAGCATGGGGAGAGGGTATAAGTTCAAAATTCTTTGAGACAATAAATTTTAAAAGGAAGTTAATACGGTCATTGTTAGGAGTTTCCCAGGACGGGATACAGAAGGAATACTACGGGGAACTGGATGGGATACTTGATTTCAGATTAAATGATATTATTACAGATGCTGTAAGCAGGGGGAAGGGATTTGCATCGGGCAATACATTCAATAGAGATGTGCGGAAACATTTCAGTAAATATCCTGATGATTATTACCTTGTTTCATTCCTTGACAACCATGATATGAACAGGTTCCTGTTCTGTTGCAACGGTGACTACGATATACTGCTTGAAGCACTTGAATTTCTTTTGGAAACATCCAAGCCGCTAATAATTTATTACGGAACTGAATTTGGAATGTGTAACACTGAGCCTGTGACGGTGAATCTTCCCTATTCCGACCTGAAAGTGAGAGAGCCGGTTGACTGGAAATCACAGGACCGGCATCTGAATGACAGGGTAAAAGAGCTTATACATAAACATGCTAAAAAAGTATTTTGATTTTAACAGGCTGTCATACCTCCCGTTTGAACCTGAATTGTTGATATGATTTTGTTTTTAAGATATGTCATTTTGCGTTTAAATCTTTGTCTTGCCGTAAGTTTTTCTGATATAATGAAGTCATTTAGTATTTTTGAAAATTCAGGTGTCCTCAGGTAACCATATGATTTATGAGGGTTACGTAACCCATTAATCTCGTAATTATTAACCACTTCAAAGTCAACAGGTTTAATCCCAAGACTGTTTGAAGAAAAATCATCCGATAACTTATAATTAAACGCTACCTTAT
>CAYQBZ010000360.1:0-3998 GCA_964415855.1 uncultured Rikenellaceae bacterium | reverse complement strand
TCCTCCCCGGCTGATCCTGTACTTGTATTGCAGGCCATGGGAAGAAAGATAGGATATATACCTGCTGCATCACGACTGGCTGATCCTGAAAGAAAGATGCCCTTACAGATCTATATGTCAGAATCGAAGGTTTCACTTGATATACTTGCCGATAATGTTAATGAGCAACTGAAACGGGACGGAAGGTGTATCGTTGTTATAAGTGAAGGATTTGATGTAGGAGGTATCGGTGAGGTAAAAGATGCGTTTGGCCATACATCATTTGGGTCAAGCCAGAATTCAGTGTTCCAGACAGTTGTTAATTACCTGAACAGCAAAGGATTAAAGGCGAGAGGTGCCGCCCGCGGACAGGTAATGGGTACCGATCAGCGCCATACAACAGCTTATGCCTCCATAGTTGACCTCGATGAAGCATATAAGGTAGGACAAAAAGCCGTTGAAATTGCTTTGTACGAAGGAAATGGATGGATGGCTACTCTGCTGAGAGAACCTGGTATTATTTATAATGTAAGATACGATAAGGTGGCCCTGGAAAAGGTGGCCCTGTCAGAAAGGACCTTCCCTGAAAATTGGATAGCAGATAACCGCTATGACGTAAACGATGATTTTCTTGCATATGTCAGACCACTGATAGGTGAAGACTGGCCATCGGTGCCCATGATAAACGGAAGACAGAGATTTGCAAGGCTTGAGATGAAATTTGCAGAAAAAAAACTGCCTCCCTACAATCTTGAAGCATATGATAAATAATTAATATCATAAGATTACCACGTAAATGAACTTTAAACTTTTGACTTTATAATATGAATCCACAAGAACAATTGCTCGCACTGAAACCGGAAAAGGAGTTTTTTATCGGAATCGACTCTGACGGTTGCGCTTTCGATACGATGGAAATAAAGCAGAAAGAGTGTTTCTGCCCTAATTTTATTAAATATTTCGGTATGCAACCCATATCTAAATATGCCCGTGAGACCTGGGAATTTGTAAACCTTTATTCAACCACAAGGGGATGTAATCGTTTCCTTGCAGTTAATGAGACTCTCCGGCTCCTTGCCACCCGCCCGGAGATAAAGGCCAGGAATTTCAGCGTACCTTCAGCAGAAACACTGATTGAGTGGACAAAGAAAGAGACGAAACTGGGTAACCCGGCACTGATCAAATATGCTGCCGAGGTAAACGACCCTTTCATATCACAGACTCTGGAATGGTCATTGAAGGTTAACAAGGATATAGCTGGCATGGTATATGGCATTACACCTTTCCCGTTTGTGAAGGAGTGTCTTGAGAAAATGATATCAAAGGCCGATACAATGGTTGTTTCTCAAACGCCTTATGAAGCTCTTAAACGCGAATGGGAAGAGAACAGGATAGACCATTTTCTAAGGATGATAGCCGGCCAGGAACATGGCACAAAAGCGGAACATCTTAAATTTGCGGCAAAAGGGAAATTCCCGGATGATAAAATTCTCATGATTGGCGATGCTAACGGTGACCTGAAAGCAGCCAAATCAAACGGAGTACTGTTTTTCCCCGTAAATCCCGGGAAAGAGGATGAATCATGGGAAAGGCTGTTCAGGGAAGGAATTGACAGATTTTTCGCCGGGACATATAAAGGTGAATATGAAGAGGAACTGATAAAGGAGTTCGAAGCTTATCTGCCCGAACACCCCAGCTGGAAATAAAAAACAAATTCTTTAACATGATCTATTATCAATCCGGTTCGGAAAATACGGTACTTGGTCCAAATGACCTGGAGCATGGCCTTTATTCAGCACTTGTTAAGATTGGAGAAAGGAAAAAGGTTCTTGCAGTACCTCCCGATTTTACCAGATTTCATTCAAGGGCAGGGGACCTTACTTCCCTTGCATATAAGTATTACAAGGATAAGCTCAAAGATATTCTGCCCGCTCTTGGTACGCATGCTCCGATGTCTGATGGTGAGCTTGAAGAAATGTTTCCCGGTGTACCGAAAGAGCTTTTCAGGATCCACGACTGGAGAAATGACGTTATCACAATTGGTACTGTTCCCGGGAAAATTGTCTCCGGAATTACGGAAGGAGCCGTTGATTATCCCTGGCCCGCACAGCTTAACAGGCTTGTATATAAAGGAGGTCACGACCTGATACTGTCCATAGGGCAGGTTGTCCCGCATGAGGTAATAGGTATGGCCAATTATAATAAAAACCTCCTCGTGGGCACCGGTGGCCCGGAGGGTATAAACAAAAGCCATTTCATAGGAGCTGTGTATGGAATGGAAAGGATAATGGGGAAAGCAGGTAATCCGGTAAGAAGCTTATTAAACTACGCATCAGACAAATTCATGAGTCACCTGCCAATAATCTACGTCCTGACTGTTATCGGACGTGATAATTCCGGCAAGCTGGTGATCCGTGGCCTCTATGTGGGTGATGATGAAGAGGTCTTCAAACTCGCAGCAGAGCTCTCAATTAAGGTAAATTTTCTTATGCTCGAGAAAGCCCTGAAAAAGGTCGTTGTATACCTGGACCCTTCCGAATACAGGAGTACCTGGCTTGGTAATAAAAGCATTTACAGGACCAGGATGGCTATGGCTGACAATGGTGACCTTATAGTACTTGCACCCGGACTTAAAGAGTTTGGCGAGGATAAAGAGATTGACAGGCTGATAAGGAAATATGGATATCGTGGAACACCTGCCACTCTGAAGGCAGTCAGAGAGAATGAAGAGCTGCGTAATAACCTGGGTGCCGCGGCACATTTTATCCATGGAAGTTCAGAAGGAAGGTTTTCGATAACTTATTGCCCGGGGCACCTGACACGCGAAGAGATAGAATCAGTCAACTTCAGGTACAGCGATCTGACCCAAATGATAAAGAGATATAACCCTGAAAAACTTAAAGACGGCTTTAACAAAATGGATGACGGAGAAGAGATCTATTATATATCCAATCCTGCACTCGGACTGTGGACATCCGGGGAAAGGCTTACAAAATAATAATTAACAGAATAACCTCTGATGATAAACTGGGGCATAATCGGTTGTGGTAACGTTACCGAAGTAAAAAGCGGACCCGCTTTCAATAAAGTACGTGACTCAAGGCTGATAGCAGTTATGAGAAGAAATCCAGGCCTTGCTGAAGATTATGCAAGGAGACATAAGGTGCCAAAACACTATTCAAACGCAAATGACCTCATAAATGACAGAGAGATAAATGCTGTATATGTTGCCACACCACCTGGCAGT
This sequence comes from uncultured Rikenellaceae bacterium, assembly GCA_964415855.1. Taxonomy (GTDB): domain Bacteria; phylum Bacteroidota; class Bacteroidia; order Bacteroidales; family VadinHA17; genus LD21. The sequence goes on along the minus strand of CAYQBZ010000360.1, from coordinate 772 downwards.
CATGCCGAGTATGCAATTGCTTCAATAAAGGCAGGGAAACCTGTTTATATAGAAAAACCTATGGCTGCTACTTATGCAGAATGCATGGAAATAAATAAGGCCGCCGAAAAATACAGGATCCCGGTCTTTGTTGCCTATTACAGGAGAACTCTTCCCGGCTTCCTGAAAGTAAAGAACCTTATAGAAACAAAGAAAATAGGAAAAGTACTTTCAGTACAGATTCAGTTATTCAAAGCGCCTTCAGGCGACGAAAGATCGGGAAAATTATCATGGCGCGTTGATCCCGGAATTTCGGGAGGAGGGCATTTCTTTGATCTGGCCTCCCACCAGCTTGACTATCTTGATTATCTGTTTGGCCCTGTCCTGGAAACCAAATCGTTTGTACTGAACCACGGGGGATTATATAATGCTGAAGATTTTGTAACTTCGGAGTTCACCTTTTCTAATAATATCGTGGGAACAGGAACATGGTGCTTCAGTGCTTCACCCTCAAGTGACAGGGATATAATAGAGATTATAGGGGATGAAGGATCAATAAAGTTCTCCACATTCAGTTTCGAACCTATTGTGATTACGCAAAAAACCGGCATCCGGAAGTTTATTAACGAACGACCGGAACATGTCCAGTTAAATCTGATTGAGAAGGTTGTGCAGGAGCTTGTGGGAAAAGGAGTTTGCCCCAGTAATGGTATCAGCGGGGCAAGAACAAGCAAGGTCATGGAAGAAATTGTGGCAGACTATTACAGGGGTAAGAAATAGGTGCCGGGGGCTA
>CAYQBZ010000359.1:0-4012 GCA_964415855.1 uncultured Rikenellaceae bacterium | reverse complement strand
CAGATCTTAAGAAATTTGCAGAAGAACTGGTTAACTTATCTGTAAAAGAAGTAAACGAACTGGCTAAAATACTCAAAGACGAGTATGGCATTGAACCTGCTGCAGCAGCTGTCGCAGTAGCCGGCCCGGCAGCAGCAGGTGAAGGTCCTGTTGCTGAAGAGAAGTCGACATTCGACGTTATCCTCAAAGCAGCCGGAGGTCAGAAATTACAGATTGTTAAACTGGTTAAGGATATCACCGGACTGGGACTGAAAGAGGCCAAGGCAGTTGTTGATTCTGCACCGGCCCCTGTTAAGGAAGGTATCTCCAAAGATGAAGCTGAAGCTATAAAAGGTCAATTGGTAGAAGCAGGAGCTGAAGTTGAACTTAAATAAGTTGTACCCGATTGCCGGGTTACAGGTTTAGTCCCGCCCGGCGGGACTAAGCCTTTTCGTTCTTTTAATAATAAGTTCACTTAATCTTTTAATACATGTCCTCAAAAAATACCGAAAGAATAAGTTTCGCATCCAGGAAAAACCAGATCGATTACCCTGATTTTCTGGAGATTCAGTTGAAGTCATTCGGTGAGTTCTTTCAGCTTGGAACAACTCCCGAGAACAGGAAAAGAGAAGGACTGTTTAAAGTCTTTACCGAAAACTTCCCGATAACTGATACAAGAAATAATTTCGTTCTCGAATTTCTGGATTATTATATTGACCCTCCACGCTATACAATTGAAGAGTGTATCGAACGCGGACTGACATTCAGCGTTCCCCTGAAAGCAAAATTAAAACTATATTGTACCGATCCGGAACATGAGGATTTTGATACGGTAATCCAGGATGTTTATCTTGGAACAGTACCATATATGACTGAACGGGCCACTTTTGTCATAAACGGTGCAGAGCGGGTAGTGGTATCACAGTTACACAGATCCCCCGGGGTCTTTTTCGGTCAGAGCATTCATGCAAACGGAACAAAACTATATTCAGCCAGGATAATCCCTTTCAAAGGATCGTGGATCGAATTTGCTACTGACATAAACAACGTGATGTATGCATATATCGACAGGAAGAAGAAACTGCCTGTCACTACACTCCTGAGAGCCATCGGATTTGAGAGCGATAAGGAGATACTCGAAATTTTTAACCTTGCCGAGGAACATAAGGTATCTAAAACAAATATCAAGAAACTTGTTGGTCGTAAACTGGCAGCCAGGGTGCTGAAGACATGGATCGAAGACTTTGTTGACGAGGATACAGGTGAGGTGGTTTCAATTGAAAGAAATGAAGTTATACTTGACAGGGAGACCCTGATTGAATCGGAACATGTAGATCTGATAGTTGATTCAGGTGCCAAAGCAATCCTCCTTCATAAGGATGATGCAACCCTTTCAGATTATGCTATAATATATAATACCCTTCAGAAGGACCCATGTAACTCTGAAAAAGAAGCAGTTATCTATATATACCGCCAGCTCCGGAATGCTGAACCACCGGACGAAGCTACAGCACGCGATGTGATCGACAAACTGTTCTTCTCTGATAAGAGATATGATCTTGGCGAAGTGGGACGGTACAGGATAAATACCAAGCTAGGGCTTAATACCGATATGGGTGTTAAGATACTTACACGGGAAGATATTATAAAAATTATCGGTTACCTCATTGAGCTTATAAACTCAAAGACTGATATCGACGATATTGACCACCTGAGCAACAGGAGGGTACGTACAGTAGGCGAACAGTTATACGCACAGTTCGGCGTGGGCCTCGCACGTATGGCACGAACAATTCGAGAGAGAATGAATGTAAGGGATAACGAGGTATTTACACCTGTTGACCTTATCAATTCAAAAACACTCTCATCGGTTATAAATTCCTTTTTCGGAACCAACCAGCTATCCCAGTTCATGGATCAGACGAACCCGCTGGCTGAGATGACTCATAAACGCCGTATGTCGGCTCTTGGTCCCGGAGGACTTTCACGTGAAAGAGCAGGCTTTGAGGTCAGGGATGTGCACTATACCCATTATGGCAGGCTGTGTCCTATCGAAACACCTGAGGGACCTAATATCGGTCTTATCTCATCTCTCTGCGTATATGCCAAGATAAATACCCTCGGTTTCATTGAGACTCCCTATCTTAAGGTCCATGATTCGAAGGTGGATCTTAGTGAGAATGGTATCGTGTGGCTCAGCGCTGAGGAGGAGGAAGAAAAAATGATAGCACAGGCAAATGCACCTGTACTTGATGACGGACATTTTGAAAATACCAGGGCTAAGTGCCGCTATGAAGCAGATTACCCTTTCGAGGATGTTTCGAAGGTTGATCTTATGGATGTTGCACCTAACCAGATTGCCTCAATAGCAGCTTCACTCATCCCGTTCCTTGAACACGATGATGCCAACAGGGCACTTATGGGCTCAAACATGATGCGCCAGGCTGTGCCGCTGATTAATCCGGAGGCACCAATCGTGGGCACCGGACTTGAAGCACAGGTGATAAGAGACAGCCGCATTCTGTATGTCGCAGAGGGAGACGGCGTGGTGGAATTCGTCGATTCTGATGAGATCGTTATCAGGTATACAAGGACTGATGAAGAGAAGTTTGTCAGCTTTGATGATGATATTAAACGTTACAGACTTCCGAAATACAAAAAGACAAACCAGAATACGTGTATTAATCTCATACCGGTTGTTAAAAAAGGTGAGAAAGTAACGACCGGCCAGGTGCTTACTGAAGGATACGGGACAAAGCATGGTGAACTGGCCCTTGGGAGAAACCTGAAAGTGGCATTCATGCCATGGAAGGGATATAACTTTGAAGATGCTATCGTGATATCTGAAAAGGTTGTGCAGGAAGATTATTTCACCTCAGTTCATATAGATGAGTACCAGCTTGAAGTACGCGACACTAAACGCGGACTGGAAGAACTGACTTCAGATATACCTAATGTAAGCGAGGAGGCCACTAAGAATCTTGATGAGAACGGTCTTATCAGGATAGGAGCACATATCAGACCGGGTGATATACTTATCGGAAAGATAACTCCAAAAGGTGAATCAGACCCATCACCGGAAGAAAAGCTGCTCCGTGCAATCTTCGGTGATAAAGCCGGTGATGTGAAAGATGCATCGCTGAAAGCCGGACCATCCCTCGAGGGAATTGTCATTGACAAGAAATTGTTTACCAGGGCTATAAAGGACAGGAAAACAAAAACTGTTGAAAAGCCTCTTCTTGACAAGATAGAAACAGAGTTCAGCAGGAGTGTTGATGACCTGAAAGCCAGGCTCGTTGATAAGTTGTTTATCCTGGTGAACGGAAAAACTTCGCAGGGTGTTAAGGACTATCTGAATGTTGATGTGATCCCCAAAGGAAGCAAGTTTACCCTGAAACAGCTCCAGGATATCGATTTTATGAACGTCAATCCTAATAAATGGACAACGGATAAGAAGAAAAATGACAGCATCAAACAGCTTCTTCATAACTATATTATTAAGTTCAAGGAGATAGATGGTGTTTACAAGCGGAAGAAATATAACATAACAATAGGAGATGAACTTCCTGCCGGTATTGTTCGTCTGGCAAAGGTATACATAGCCAAGAAACGCAAGATCAAAGTGGGCGATAAGATGGCAGGCCGTCATGGTAACAAAGGTATCGTCGCAAGGATAGTACGTTCGGAAGATATGCCTTTTCTTGAGGACGGATCTCCTGTTGATATTGTCCTTAACCCGCTGGGCGTTCCTTCGAGGATGAACCTCGGACAGATATATGAAACTGTTCTTGGGTGGGCAGGGCAGAAGCTCGGACTGATGTTTTCCACACCAATATTTGATGGTGCCACAATTGACCAGATTACCGGATATACTGAAGAAGCCAGCCTGCCTAAGTATGGAAAGACATATCTGTATGATGGTGGCACGGGTGAAAGGTTCGACCAGCCGGCAACCGTAGGTGTTATTTATATGCTTAAACTGGGTCATATGGTTGATGATAAAATGCATGCCCGTTCAATCGGACCATATTCA
>CAYQBZ010000358.1:0-4018 GCA_964415855.1 uncultured Rikenellaceae bacterium | reverse complement strand
GATGTGGAAGCCGGTCATGCCGTTTACGACAGATTGGTTAAAGAGTATGGGTTTCCGCTCCTTGCTGCCAATGCTGTTGATACAAAAACAGGGAAGCCATATTTTAAACCTTATTATAATATTGAGAAAAATGGTATTAAAATAACTGTGTTCGGTCTGGTCACTCCTGCAATACCTGACTGGTTACCTGAGGAGCTTTATTCGGGAATTGAATTTAGAGATATGACTGAAACTGCCGCTCTGTGGATGCCGGTTCTGATTAAAGAGAAACCTGATCTCATTGTGGGACTTTTCCATTCCGGATGGGACAATTATTCTGTAAATACCCGGACTGGATATCCTTCAGAAGAAAACGGCTCTGCTTCAGTAGCGTATAATGTACCTGGATTTGATATTATCTTCAACGGGCACGATCACAGAGTTGCCAATGAAAAGTTCCTTAATATTGAGGGAGATACTGTACTTATACTTGATGGCGGGAGCAGGTCTGAGAAGATTGCCAGGGCTGATATAACTTTTTCAAAGGAAAAGGTGAACGGAAGGATGAAAAAGACTATTACCGGCCATATCGTGGATGTTGCTGATTTCAATCCTGATCCCGGATTCATTGACAGATTTACACCTCAGCATAATGTAATAAATGAGTATGTAAACAGGACTATTGGTAACTCGACAACCACCATCTCATCGAGAGATGCTTATTTCGGTTCTACGGCATTTGTCGATATGATCCATTCCGTTCAGCTTGAGATAACAGGTGCGGATATTTCATTTGCAGCACCGTTATCTTTCGATGTTGAGATATCTAAAGGTCCGGTGACAGTTGGTGATATGTTCAAACTATACAGGTTTGAGAACATGTTGTATACAATGCGTATGTCAGGAGAGGAGGTGAAAAAATATCTCGAATATTCCTACTCAGGGTGGTATAATACAATGAATGGACCGGATGATATATTGTTGAAATTGCGTACTACCAAAGATGGTAAGCCACTTTTGACCAATGGCAGGGCCTGGCTGAGAAATCAGCCCTATGATTTTGATTCTGCCGCCGGGATCGATTATATTATTGATGTCAGCAAGCCTGTGGGATCCAGGATTAAAATAAGCGGATTTACTGACGGAAGACCTTTTGATTTGAACAAATTTTACGAAATTGCGGTTAATTCTTATCGTGGTAATGGTGGTGGGGGACATCTTACCAGGGGGGCCGGGATAAGTAAAGATAACCTTCGAAAAAGGCTTGTGTCCTCAACCGATCGCGATCTTAGATATTATATATTGAAATCGATCGAAGAAAAAAGGATTATTAAGCCTGTGGCTTTTAATAACTGGAAGGCAGTACCCGAGAAGTGGGTGAAAACAGCAGCCGCCAGGGAATATACTCTCTTGTTCGGACAGGGTCAATAGGATCCGGGGAAGGAGTATTCAGACAGTATATTATTGATATTATTATGAAACCGTTGCACTCACAGGAATTAGTTGATTACTTGATCCTTCCTTACATAAAATATGTGTAACAGTCCAGGAAATATTAGTGAGGCAGACAGGTTGCCAGTTGTGGAAGAGTTTTTTTCTCTCCAGGGGGAAGGGTATCATGCAGGTAAAGCAGCCTATTTCATCAGGTTGGGAGGTTGTGATGTCGGATGCAACTGGTGCGATTCGCGTTTCACATGGAATTCGGAGCTTTATCCGATGGTCAATACTGATTCTATAATTGAGAATATAATTAATTCTGGCACAGATTCTGTAGTAGTTACCGGGGGAGAACCACTTATGTGGAACCTCGATTATTTGTGTTCTGCACTTAAGGCAAAGGCTATAGGAACGTATATTGAAACTTCAGGAGCATATCCGCTAAGTGGTAGCTGGGATTGGATCTGTCTTTCTCCTAAAGTGAATATGCCTCCTGTTAACGATATCTGGAAAATTGCGGATGAGCTCAAAGTGATAATTCAGAATAAAAGTGATTTTGAATGGGCAGAAAAGAACAGAAGCAAAGTAAACAGTAAATGTCATTTATTTCTCCAGCCTGAGTGGAGCAAGTTTAAAGAGATAACAGGTGATATTGTGGGTTATATTAAGAAAAATCCGGCATGGAGAATTTCGATCCAGGTGCATAAGTACATGCATATACCATAAGAGATATATGAAGCAGTCTGCTATTATATTGGTTTTTATATTTTGCCTCGTGTGCGGCTCTGAGGTGTATTCGCAGAATTTCCATACATCTTCAAATAAGGCTCTAAAGATCTATAATGAAGGTCTGACTGCATTCGAATACCTCGATTATAATAAAGCAGAAGCAGATTTTAAGCTGGCATTATCTCTCGACAGTCACTTCTATGAAGCATATATGATGCTTGGTGAACTGTTCTCAAGGCAGAAGAGGTATTCAGAAGCATCAGCCAGTTACCAGGAAGCTGTCGGGCTTGACTCCCTTTTCTTTAAGCCGGTCTTTTTCAACCTGGCCAATGCAGAATTAATGAGTGGTGATTACGAGGATGCACTTTCTCATTTTGAAGTATATCTTGCCCAGCCCGGCATGTTAGAAAAAAACAGGCTTATTGCGGAGAAGAACGTGAAGAATTGTGAGTTTGCTATTAATGGGATGAAGAACCCTGTTCCTTTTAATCCCGTTAATGCAGGACCCTCAATCAATACTTCCGATGACGAGTACTGGCCTTCAATAACCGCCGATGGCCTGACAATGATGTTTACAAGGCAGCCCAACCTCAGTAACAATCCGGCACTCTTTGGAGTTGTGCAGGAAGATTTCTACATGAGTTTCTTTTCAGATAATGAGTGGCAAAAAGCGGTCAATGCCGGTTCTCCACTGAATACCAGGGGAAACGAAGGGGCTCAGTCGCTCTCATCAAGCGGTACTTATATGTTTTTCACAGCATGCGACAGACAAGGGGGGCTGGGAAGCTGTGACATTTATTTTTCTGCAATAAATGATGGGAGATGGTCTGAACCTTCTAATCTCAGGTCTCCGGTTAACACATCATACTGGGAGTCTCAGCCATCAATCAATGCAGATGGCAGGGTCCTTTTTTTCTCAAGCAACAGACCTGGCGGATTTGGTGGCAAGGATCTGTGGTATTCAGTTCTGGATGAGGATAATAAATGGACAATGCCTGTAAATATGGGCGATAAAATTAATTCAGAAGGAGATGAAATGTCTCCGTTTATCCATTTTGACGGGAAGACTCTGTATTTTTCCTCGGATGGAAGAACGGGGATGGGAGGATTTGATATTTATATCACAAGACTTAATGCTGACAGCACCTGGACTGAGCCTCAGAATCTCGGGTATCCGATTAACACATATAATGATGAAACCGGTTTAATAATAGAATCAGGGGGGCAGAAAGCATATTTCTCATCAATAAGGGACAAAAAGAAAGGTAAGGACATTTTCTATTTTAACTTGTATGAATCAATAAGACCTGATCCTGTGTCCTACCTGAAAGGAAAGGTTTATGACCGTATTACAGGAAAGTTGCTTAAGGCAGATTATGAATTGATCAACCTGTCCACCGGGAAGGTATCAGTGAAAAATACAACCGACGATTCCGGCAGTTTTCTTGTCTGCCTGCCTTCGGGGTATAACTATGGCGTTAATGTAAGTAAAACAGGTTACCTTTTCTATTCGGAGAATTTTATGTTTTCAGGAGAACATACCGTTGCTGAACCTTATATTAAAAAGATTATTCTCAGTCCTGTAAGAGTAGGAGAAAAGATTGAACTAACAAATGTTTTTTATGAGGTTGATTCCTGGCAGCTGAAAAAGGAATCGATGTCTGAACTAAATAATCTTGCAGATCTTATTTCAGCCAATAATGATATAATTGTAGAGATTGCAGGCTATACTGATTCCACAGGAACAGATGAGTATAACCTGGCCTTATCCGAGAAAAGAGCTCTTTCTGTTGTAAATTACCTGATAAGTAAAGGAATATCCCCTCAAAGACTAAAGTATAAAGGTAATGGAAATACATCTCCAGAAGGTGAT
>CAYQBZ010000357.1:0-4080 GCA_964415855.1 uncultured Rikenellaceae bacterium | reverse complement strand
CTCGATTTCAGGGCCAAGCTCAACCGCTGCAAGTTGCTTCACAGTAACGCCTCTCGTATCATGTGCAGTTTGTTCGGTTCTCATCGCTGTCTACTTTTTGTTATTAACTACTGGCTCTATTGTCTCTATATTGGATTGATTAATTTGTTCTTCTTTACTGCAAGTGCCTGCCTACCGACTTAGGCTCAAACTAATCAAAAGCTAATGCTCTTTATAAAAGTTTTTCTCTCCATCAGTTTCTTATGTAACTAAATTCACACCCAGATTTTTCTTGCATCTTAATTCCCATATTTAAACAATTGAAAGAAAATTTTGTTCTTTAAATCTCTGAAAGCTATCTGATTGACGCGCCTGAAAGCTAACGTTTATATGTGTAATAATGGTAAGCACAACCTTCCAGTCTGGCCTTTATTGTCCACCTTTTATTACCTTATTAAAATTTTGGTTTTTATAAAAATCCATTCAACTTTACACTCATATTTACATCTCCGCCCCGTCAGTCACACAGTTAAAATATCAACTTCAACGTAACACCCTGATCTAATACCTGTTGACGACTTCCCACATTCGATACACAATTTACATTATTATGGGGAATTGAGGAGTGATATTTCAGAATATTCTTCACCATATCATAAAATTTCATTATCAGTAAACGTACTTCTGAATATCAGTAAAAAAGAAACTGCCAAGATCATTGATTATGAGAGGTAATGAAAATAATACGAATGATTCTTGTTGATCCACCGGGTTTCGAACCGGACCGAGCGTTAAAAAATTGCCCGGTGGGCAATTTTAGCAAAGGGGCCAGCCTGCCGCGATGGCTCAAAACCCCTTATATTTTCATCAGATTTATATAAAACAAAAGAGCTCGTAAGAAACATGCTCTGTTCTTGTTGACCCACCAGGTTTCGAACCTGGACTCTTCAGAACCAAAATCTGACGTGTTGCCAATTACACCATGGGTCAGTATATTGAAAAACGAGCAGCAAAATTAGAATTTTTTTCGAAGCGGCCAACTTAATGATGACCTGATTTATTTAATGCCCCGGGAGCTAAAGAGATTCCGATAATATCCTGTCGTACCTGTCTTTGCTCATATCATCCACCTCCACAAGAATGAAAGGACACCTGATAAGCGATTTGAGAATATAGCCCAGTTCACACATATCTTCATCACCCTCTTCGTAATACCATGTTATTTTTGCATTGCTGACAATCCCTCTCATTTCCGACAACTCTTTAATGATAGTATATATCCATTTTGTGGAACTGGTATTTATATATTCAAAACCCAACTCAATTTTAGATGTCGAATTGTGATTGGCCCTGTACCGTGTAACCCATTCATGTACAGGCCGGTAAAATTCTCCAGGATTTTCAGGTATTGATCTGCCCATAACAAAGATCCTTCCCGGTTCCATTATTATCCATGGTGTCCTCTTTGTCGGTTCATTTATAAATTTATCCGGATACATCCTGTTTCGCTTAACCTCTAATCCCTGTCAATTAATAATTCTCCAGATGCAGGAATACAAAAATAAATTCAAATTTAAAATTTTATTCCTGCTGTAAAGTGTAAAATTAGAAAAAGGTGGATATTATCCAAATGTTATTGAATAACATTCTGGTTGAAGAGTGATGGTTCATTCTCTTCCCATAAGGTAGGATGTTCTTCTTCGAATCTCTTTAAAATTGCTTTCATTATTGTCTCTCTGAGAAATTCCGATTTGTTCTTTACCCTGTAGCGGTTGCAGTAGATCCCCAGGGCCCGCATCTCCCTGTTGTTAAGCATAAGAGAAAGACGGTTTGTACGCCTGAGCCTTTCTTCCTTGTAAATAGAACGTCTCAAATCTGTCAGTACTTAATCCGACAGCTAATTTAAAAAATCAGCTCTTAAACAATTTGACCTGGAGAAATAGTTTTAAACAGAAAATAAATAGCCAGGTTGTATGTGCCTGGCTATATGTGTGTTACTATATTAACAACTTTAATGATATACAGGGTGTTTTTCCTTCTTTGAACCACCCTGCGATTGAATCCGAAGGATCTTCTTACCTTTCCCTGCGATCTCCCGTTTCTGTCTTAGTATTAAAAAAACTAAACCTGATACCTGTTCATCGCATTAAGATCACCAAATGCTTCCTTAAGCCTTGCTATAAAGGTCTCCTCTCCCTTCCTGAGCCAGACCCGGGGATCGTAATATTTCTTATTCGGCTTATCATCACCTTCAGGATTGCCTATCTGGCTCTGCAGGTAGCCTGATTTCTCCTTCGAGTATTTATTTACCCCATCCCAGAAGGCCCATTGCATATCAGTGTCGATATTCATCTTTATTGCACCGTAATTGATCGCTTCTTTTATAAGATGTTTCTCAGATCCTGACCCGCCATGAAATACGAAATTGACAGGATTGGGGCCCGTTTTGAATTTCTTCATAATATAATCCTGGGAATTCTTCAGGATGATCGGCCTCAACGTTACATTCCCCGGCTTATAAACGCCATGAACGTTACCGAATGAGGCTGCAATGGTAAACCTGTCGCTAATCTTTGAAAGTTCTTCATATGCAAACGCCACATCCTCAGGCTGTGTATATAATCGTGAACTGTCAACATCCGTATTATCCACACCATCTTCCTCTCCCCCGGTAACTCCAAGCTCGATCTCAAGTGTCATACCGATCTTTGTCATTCGTTCAAGATATTTCTTGCATGTTTCGATATTTTCCTTCAGTGGTTCCTCCGAAAGATCCAGCATATGTGAACTGAAAAGGGGTTTACCGTTGGTCCCATAAAACTCTTCGCCGGCGTCGAGCAAAGCATCTATCCACGGAAGCAGCTTACGTGCAGCATGGTCCGTATGAAGAATTACAGGTATTCCATAGTATTCTGCCACGTTATGAACATGAAGAGCTCCTGATATCCCGCCGGCTATGGCTCCTGTCTGGTTCTCTTTCGGTAAACCCTGGCCTCCAAAGAAATGGGCTCCACCGTTGGAGAATTGAATAATAACTGGGGAATTTACCCCCCTTGCTGTTTCCAGAACTGCGTTAACTGAATTTGTACCAACTACGTTTACTGCAGGTATGGCAAAATCGTTCTTATTTGCATAATCAAACAGCGACTTAACATCATCACCGGAAATGACGCCTGGCTCCAGCTTTAAACCCTTATTAGTCATATGATTAAATTTTTATAGGTGAAAATTCAAGGTACAAAGATAATCAAATTTACTTCCTCCCGGAAACATTTAGGTAGTGAAGAATTCTCTTTAATTCACTCTTTTATAATAAATCATTTATTCTGTAACAGATATTATTTATCTTCGTATCCTTATTTTTTAACAGATTACCGGTCTGATAATTATGAAACTTATTAAAAACAACCCATACACGGGATAACATTTGAAAGCATAGGCTGAAATGTGTTCCTTCCAGATAAAAATGTTCAGAAATGAAAAAATATATCCTAATACTACTTTGTTCCTTACTTCTTAAATACAGTCAGGTCTATTCCCAGCAAAAAGTATGGACTCTTGAGGAATGTGTCAAATATGCCATTGATAATAATATCCAGATCAGGCAGCAGGGTATCCAGACTAGCTACCAGAAGAACGCGCTTGCCCTGGCTAAGTTCAGACTACTGCCAACAATAAATGGTTCAGCGTCACATAATTATTCTTTCGGCCGGGCCCTTGACCAGACAACTTATCAGTATACCGACCAGCAAAATGTACAATCCAATAATTTTTATATCGGGGGCAGTCTCAACCTTTTTAACGGACTGCAGAACTTTAATACGATAAAAAAGAGCGAATATGAGTTGCTGGCAGGGGAACAGGATCTTCAGTATATAAAGGATAATGTAGCATTAAGCGTTGCACTTTCCTACCTTCAGATCCTGCTCAATAAAGAGCTGGTAAGTGCCACGGAGAACCAGCTTCAGATAACGCATCAGCAGATAGAAAAAACCCGTAAGCTTGTTGATGCAGGAAGCGTTGCCAGGGGGAATCTCCTACAGATTGAAGCACAAGCAGCACAGGAGGAACTGCAGCTTATAAATATCCAGAACCAGCTGG
>CAYQBZ010000356.1:0-4131 GCA_964415855.1 uncultured Rikenellaceae bacterium | reverse complement strand
CTTAAACTCCCTTTTCAGACGGTCGACAAGTATTTCCAGATGAAGCTCACCCATCCCGTGAATGACTGTCTGCCCGCTGTCCGGGTCCGTTCGTACCTGGAAAGTCGGATCTTCTTCAGCCAGTTTGTTAAGGGCCAGTGAGAGCTTATCAATGTCAGCCTGTGTCTTGGGTTCTATTGCGACACCGATAACAGGTTCCGGAAAATCCATTGATTCAAGGAGTATAGGCTTATGTATGGCACACAGGGTATCTCCTGTTTTAAGGTCTTTAAATCCTACCCCGGCACAAATATCACCTGCCGAAATGCTATCCTTGGGATTCTGTTTGTTTGCATGCATCTGGAAAAGCCGGTTGATCCTCTCTCTCTTCCCGGTACGTACGTTCAACACTGTATCGCCTGCGCGGAGAATTCCTGAATATACCCGCAAGAATGCCAGGCGTCCGACAAAAGGATCTGTAGCGATCTTAAACGCAAGAGCAGCAAGTGGTTCCTCATCGTCCGGTTCCCGCAATATTTCCTCATCATTCCTTGGATCAACTCCTATCACAGAACCTTTGTCAACAGGTGATGGTAGAAAAGCGACAACAGCATCGAGCAAACGCTGAACACCCTTGTTCTTGAATGCAGAACCGCATATCACAGGTATCGCCATCCCGTTTATCACCGATTTCCTGAGTGCCACAAGAATCTCTTCCGCTGTAATTGACTGGTGATCCTCAAGGTATCTGGCAAGAAGTGTATCGTCAACATCTGCGAGAGCTTCAACCAGTTTTCCCCGCCATTCCTCAGCTTCCTCCATTTTATCATCGGGAATTTCATCTACCTCAAAACGGGTACCTGTTTTTTCATCAGTATGATATATTACAGAATTCATGTTTACCAGGTCTATGATCCCCTTGAAATTTTCTTCTGCTCCTATCGGTACCTGTATCGGTACGGCATTGGCTCCCAGTTTGTCGTGTATCTGCTGGACCACACTGAAAAAATCAGCCCCTGCCCGATCCATTTTATTTATAAAGGCAATCCTTGGGACAACATATTTATTTGCCTGTCTCCAGACTGTTTCGGATTGTGGCTCCACGCCTCCCACAGCACAGAAAACGGCAACGGCACCGTCAAGCACCCTTAGTGATCGTTCAACCTCAACGGTAAAATCGACGTGTCCGGGTGTATCAATAATATTTATCTTGTACTCTTCTCCCCTGTATTTCCAGAAAGTCGTGGTTGCAGCCGAAGTTATTGTTATGCCTCTCTCCTGCTCCTGAACCATCCAGTCCATCTGGGCATTGCCATCATGTACCTCTCCCATACGATGTGTCCGGCCGGTATAGAACAGTATACGCTCTGTCGTAGTGGTCTTGCCGGCATCGATGTGGGCCATTATCCCAATGTTTCTGGTATATTTCAGGTTTTTGTCCATCTGTATATTCTAACTTCTGGCTATCTGTATTTATTAAAACCGGAAATGTGCAAAAGCTTTATTTGCTTCAGCCATCCTGTGCGTATCCTCCTTTTTCTTATATGCACCACCTTCAAGCTTATAGGCTGCCATCAGCTCTGCAGCAAGCCTCTCGGCCATTGAATGACCGCTTCTTTTCCTGGCAAATGAAATCATGTTCTTCATACTGATGCTTACTTTCCGGTCGGACCTTATCTCCATCGGAACCTGAAAAGTAGCGCCTCCGACCCTGCGGGCCTTAACTTCCACCTGAGGGGTAACATTATCGAGAGCCTGCTTGAAGATTTCCAGCGGAGTCTTGCCTTCATTCTTAAATTTATCACCTACTATCTCCAGTGAGTCATAGAAAATTTTAAAAGCAAGATTTTTTTTCCCATTGAACATAAGATTATTCACAAACCTTGTTACGTATGGATCGTTATATTTTGGATCCGGTAACAGAATCCTCTTCTTTGGTTTTGATTTTCTCATTATCTTATTCCTTTAACTGTTACTTCTTCGGCCTTTTGGCCCCATATTTTGATCTTCTCTGAGTACGACCATCAACACCTGAGGTATCGAGGGCACCTCTCACAAGGTGATAACGAACTCCCGGGAGATCTTTCACCCTGCCTCCCCTGATCAGCACAATAGAGTGCTCCTGCAGGTTATGACCCTCTCCGGGGATATAGGCATTTACTTCTTTCTGATTGGTAAGCCTTACCCTGGCCACCTTCCTCATAGCTGAATTAGGTTTCTTCGGTGTTGTGGTATAAACACGCACGCATACTCCCCTTCTTTGAGGACATGAATCCAAAGCAGGTGCTTTACTTTTATCAACCAGTTTTTTCCTGCCTTTTCTTACTAACTGCTGAATTGTCGGCATATATTTAATTTATATTAGCATTAAATTTTACTCAAAAAAATGGCTTGCAAAGGTATTATTTTTATTTCTTATTTTACAAACAAGTATCCTAATTTTTTCAATCCCGCATATTATGCACCTTTCAGACACCAGACAACGGTAAACAACTGGTACCAGGAGCATTATTATTCTAAGTCCGTCTTACGTAAAAATGTAAGTTATAAACAGGTTCCTTCCCGACATTTCCCTGTGAAAAACGTTTTGTAAACTTACCCTTGAAGGAAAAACCGGTACTCCTGCATTTCAAAAAACTGGTGCAAAGAAAATAAAAAAAATGTAATTCTCCCCTCTTTCTTAATCAGTTTTTAAAAAATTATTATTTTTGTGACCGCCGAACCGGACCATATAATATATAAGTGAAATACATAATATCCAGAAAAATATGAAAACATACCAGGCGGACCAGATTAAGAACATTGCCCTGCTCGGCAACTCGGGCTCAGGTAAAACTACCCTTGCCGAAGCAATGCTTTTTAACGGGGGCACCATCGAAAGAAGAGGTACGATAGAGGGGAACAATACAATTTCTGATTACCGGCCAATAGAGCATGAAAACGGCAACTCCATATTTGCAACAGTACTCTATACTGAATTTCTGAATAAAAAGATAAATATATTGGATACTCCGGGGCTTGATGATTTCAGTGGTGGTGTTATTTCATCGCTGTTTGTTTCTGATGCCGCAGTGTTGACAATAAACGTTCAGAACGGAGTTGAAGTGGGCACCGAAATACACTACAGGCATGCCGAGAAAGAGGATAAACCCCTTATCATTGTTATAAATGGCCTGGATCATGAAAAAGCCAATTTTGAGAAATCCGTTGAGATGCTCAAGGAGAGGATAAGTAATAATATAGTCCTGCTCCAATATCCGGTAAATGAAGGAGTTGGGTTTAATGCAATAATTGATATCCTCAAAATGAAAATGCTTACCTACCCAAAAGAAGGAGGGAAACCCGATATCACCGACATCCCTGCTGATCATGCAGCAAGGGCAGAAGAACTGCATGCAGCCCTGGTGGAAAAGGCTGCTGAGAGTGATGAAGCATTGATGGAGCTCTTCTTTTCGAATGATACCCTTACCGAGGAAGAAATAAGAAAAGGGATAGCAAAAGGAGTAGTGTCAAGGGGCATGTTTCCCGTACTTTGTCTTTCTGCAAAAAATAATACGGGTGTTGACCGGCTTATGGAATTTATTGTTAATGAAGCTCCTTCTCTTTCTGATATGCCTGCGATTGTTAACAGTAAGGGAAATGAAGTAAAACCAAATCCAACAGGACCTGCCTCCGTATATGTTTTCAAATCATCCATCGAGGAGCATATCGGTGAGATCAATTATTTCAAGGTGTTTTCCGGAAAGATCACTGAAAACCTTGACGTTACCAATACAAGTAATAATACAAGGGAGCGACTCTCACAGCTATATATCTCTGCAGGTAAAAACAGGAGCAGGGTCCCTGAGTTACACACCGGCGATATCGGGGCTTTTGTTAAACTGAAAAACACAAAAACGGGGCACACACTGAATAGTACCGGGAACGAATGGAAATATGAGGGAATAAGATATCCTGAGCCAAAATACCGTACAGCAATCAAGGCCCAGAGTGAGAGTGATGATGAAAAACTTGGAGAAGCGCTTGCTAAAATCCACCAGGAGGATCCCACGATCCGGATTGAATATTCAAAAGAACTCAAACAGATCATCGTACATGGCCAGGGGGAATACCATCTTAATATAATGAAGTGGCACCTTGATAACATTTATA
>CAYQBZ010000355.1:0-4134 GCA_964415855.1 uncultured Rikenellaceae bacterium | reverse complement strand
GATCAGGTTATAAAAGCAGCAGATAAGTTGAGGATAAATGAGGCTGTACTGAGTTTCCCTTATGACGGGAGGTTTTATTCATGTGATAAGATATCATGCGATATTTTTAAGAAACATCTCAGTATTGAGATTTTGACAACAAGGATACCGGTTATGAGATTAATGCATGGCTATCATTCAGTTGGAGGAGCATTTATTGTGAATAAGGAAGAGTATAAGAAGACCGGTGGAGAGAATGAGAATTTCTATGGCTGGGGACCGGAAGATACTGAAAGAGTTAAAAGACTGGAGATTTTGAATTTACCGATATTCTACTCAACTGGTGCTCTCTTCCACCTCTGGCACCAGATGAGTGAAAATAGTTGGTTCGCAAATGCAGATATTGAAAGACAAAACAGGAAGGAACTTCAAAAGACATGTAAAGCAGATATAATAAGTCAGGTTGAATAATATGATCACACTTTTCATCTTCAAATCAAATTCGAGGGGGATGCAATATGGCATCGGAACTTATATTAAAGAGTTAACTGATACTCTGCTGAAAGCACAGGATATTAAGGTTTTCATTGTTTCTTACAATAACCATGAATGCAGGGAACTTTCAGTAAAAGCCATATCTGACCGGCTTATTAAAATATTTATCCCGTCTCCATCAATTCATTCTCCTCAAAATAATTCTTTCGAACAGAAATATGCATCAACGGTTATCAGATTACTGTCCGACTATATACCTCAAAATGATAATGTTGTTTTTCAGATGAATTATATAGACGATCTGGCGATAGCAAAGGGGTTGAAAGAAAAATATGATTATCCGGTTATCAGTATTGTACACTTTGCTCAGTGGCAGCAAATATTCGAGGGCAACAGAAAGAAAGTGGCAGGTCTAGATCTCGGCAATCCTTCAAATAACATTGAGTTTACACTTTCTAAGGAAAGGGAGATGTACAGTATTTCGGATCATATTGTATCAGTAACTCGATATATGAAGCAATTCCTTGTAAATGAGTATGCAATTCAGCCCTATAAAATCACAGTAATTCATAACGGGCTTGCTTTAAGTAACTACGATCCTGTTTCAGGGAAAGAGAGAATTGAAATAAAAAAGAAGCTGGGTTTCGCAGAAGATGAAGTAATTATTCTGTTTTCCGGCAGGATCGATCCGTGTAAAGGGATTGTCTATCTTATGGGAGCTTTTGAGGAAGCCTGTAAGAAATACTCTAATCTGAGACTGATTTTGATGGGACAAGGCAGTATTCAGGATTGTCAGAAACTCCTACATTCCTCTTACGGGAAGGTGACATATACGGGATTTCTGACAAAGGAATTAGTATCGTTATTCTACAAAGTGGCTGATATAGGCATTGTACCTTCAATTTACGATCACTGCCCCTATACGGTTCTTGAAATGATGGCAAACAGAATCCCGCTGATAGCATCAAGGATAAAAGGGCTGAATGAAATACTTGATGACAATTGTTGTCTGTTTGTTGATCCTGTTATAAACAAGGAAGGTGATATCTCTTTTAACATTAATGAATTATCTGATGCAATCCTGACCATGGCAAAAAAAAACTCACTGAGAACTAAACTTGCCGTTAACTCTTATAATAAAGTCAGCAGAAAATATGGAGCATTTCAAATGGCCGAAGAGATGAATAATATCTTTCATACTCTGACAATTAATAACAAGTTAGTTTTAGAATATGAAAAGAATGAGAGAGGATAATACAGTATCTGTAATTCAGAGAGCGGTAAAGTATTACAAAATACCGGTTACCAAAAATTCTGTAAAGGTAACTCTGAAATCTCATTCTTACTATCCTGCATTTAAAAGTATCTGTGATGCGCTGAACGAGTGGAAAGTCGAACATTATCCATTAAAATATGAACTTGAAGAAATCAAAGATCTGACAACACCATATATAGCGCATTTCAAGACTGGTGGTGGCAGACTCGCTTTTGTATCGGAGATTAAAAATAGCAATATAACTTATTATGAATCCTACAACTCAAAAAGAGAAGCAGATTTAAAAGAGTTTCTTGAGAAATGCTCGGGAGCTGTTATACTACTTAATCCTGATGAGAGGTCAGGAGAGAAAGAATACCGTAAGAAAAAGCATGATGAATTGATTGGCAATGGTATTTTGCCATTAGCTGTTATTATATTACTATGTTTTATAGTCATCACAATAGTAAACTCATTTGCTTCAGGTTATTTGCTGATTAAAAAGATGCAGGGATTATTACTTCTTACTAAAACATTAGGAGTTATACTGTCTCTTCTTCTTATACTCCATGAATTTGAGATCAGTTTCTCAATGACAGATAAACTCTGTCATTTTAACAAAGCAACAAACTGCAATACTGTCTTGAACGACAAAGCCTCAAAAATATTCGGATGGATAGGCTGGGCCGATTTGGGATTCATATATTTCACAGGCGGATTACTTTTCTTATTACAAAGTCCTGTGATAAGTGATTATTCATTAATGGCCATCCTTTCGGCTTTTTCAGTACCATATCCAGCCTTTTCCATATACTACCAGGGATGGGTGCTTAAGAAGTGGTGCCCGTTGTGCCTGGGAGTTCAATTGTTGCTGGTAACTGAATT
Source organism: uncultured Rikenellaceae bacterium (assembly GCA_964415855.1). Taxonomy (GTDB): domain Bacteria; phylum Bacteroidota; class Bacteroidia; order Bacteroidales; family VadinHA17; genus LD21. Next base: position 1,520 of record CAYQBZ010000355.1, on the reverse strand, counting down.
TATCATACTGCTTCCTTCGTTTTCAAACATGAAATTCTCATTCATGGATTTATCAGGCCTTATTCTAATATTTCTCGTTACAGGATTAATTTATTGTCTGATTATTATGTATTTCAGGGAAAAGATGTCAAATGAAGTACATTTTTATAAATATCTTGGATTTAAGAAGAATCCGGATATTATAAGAACCGTTCTTTTTCATCAGCAGCATTATGACATTCCGTTAACAGAGACGAGTCTGGTATTTGGAGTTAAGAATTCTCCTATTATGATAACCGCATTTCTTAGCCTTAATTGTTCGCACTGTGCCAGGGCTTTTAATAAGATCAGGGAAATACTCAGGATGGAGATAAAGACAGCAATTAATATTGTTCTGTTAACCTCTGACAGCAAGATACTTACTGCCTTGTATTTTATTTACCGACAGAATAAATATGATGAAGCGCTGGAATTACTGGAAAAGTGGTACAATATGGATACATTTTCAAGGTATAAGATTACTGAAAACCTATGTGTCCCGGAAGATAATGAAATTTCCAAAGAAGTCGGTAATGTAAATTACAAACTTTATAAAGAATGTAATGTTGCGGGTACACCTACATTCTTTATTAATGGTTATCGGCTTCCAAACCAATACGATATAGATGACATAAAATATTATTATGAAGCCTTTACAGGAAAAGATGAGGTATTGGTATAATAGGGTATGTTGAGATACTTATTGACAAATATTGACAGAAATTACTTAATTAATCATGAAAATTCAATTTTGAAAGAGAGGCTTAATATATATTATGGGAGTGGCTGGGTGATATGGAAATGGGGCAAAGTGATTCAACTGATTCGCCCAAATCCCTTCGCCCTATGCATTGAGGCAATTCCTGCTCGTGAACATTCTCTAAAAAGAAAGGAGGTGTTCTGGCAAAGAAGAGTTTTAATTGGGGTTATATAGCCAGGCAAAAATGAAATCCATATTAAAACACTTACAACTTTACATTATTTACATTTAATTTTTATGACATGAAAAAACTTAATAAATTACAAATAAATCCTGAAAGGATAATAATGAATGAAGAACTTATTAACCTAAGAGGTGGTGCTTCTTTTGACTGTTCAGTTCGATGTGACGGTCAGCTTGAATATTGGGAATTAAATACAGAAAGCTGCGATCCGCAAGATGAATTTTGTGCTAGTGAGGTATGTATGGATTTTTTCCCAGAGTGCACAAGTTGCTATTGTGTTGTTGAAGGATATTGACCAAATCTAGGGTGGTAATAAAAGATGGAAAACGTCGTCAAGATGCTCTAATAGTTGTATTAAATATCTATTTTTTTCGACGTATCTCTTAATAAGTAGAATAATTAATGGACCTATTAAATTCTTTTAATTTTGAGATACGTCTATTTTGTTGTATAAAGTATCTTTATATGATTAGTAACATGTAACACTTTGTTTTATTACTGGCCACCTTGTTAATTATAGTTACTAAAGAAATCCCGAATAATTGGCAGTTAATACAC
>CAYQBZ010000354.1:0-4168 GCA_964415855.1 uncultured Rikenellaceae bacterium | reverse complement strand
GCAAACAAAATTAAAAAAAACATTTAAATGTAATAGTTACACTTAAAATTATTGACTACTGGCCCTGTTTATAATGATTACGATTATCAGGCTGTCCCCCACTCTTCAAGCGAAGAGAGGATGAAGTCAATAATTTTCTGGTTCTCTTCCCGGCCATTTCCGGTAACAGGGAATGGCTCTCCAAACTTAATATAAACAGGTTTCCTGTGATCGAGGGGACCAAGCTCCCTGATCCATTTTCCATTGCCCCAGAAATCTGTCTTTATGGCCACCGGAACTACCTTCACACCTGCTTTCTTTGCAAGCTTCACTCCAAGGGAGTTAAACTCCTCAGGTTTAAATTCAACGCTCCGGGTGCTCTGCGGAAAAATGACTATTGAGATCCCATCTGACAGTAGATCCTCTCCACCGTTCATAACAGCCTCCAGATCCTTTCGCGGATCTGTCCTGCCAACTACTATTGGGTTACGCGATCGCATAACATCTCCAAAAAGGGGATGTTTCACCAGGCTCTCCTTTACGACAAATGTTACCTCCCTGTGGGGTGCAATAAGGGCCGGGAAGATCATTGTCTCCAGGGTACTCATATGATTACTGATGAAAATGACAGGTTCGTCAGACAATGTTATATTTTCCATCCCGCTTATATGGAATTTCCCCCCGGTTTTTTCGAGGAACCTGAATATCTCAGATGAAGAATAAGCCCAGGCCTCAGTATCATAGAGTCCCCGTCTTGCCTCCCTCCTGGTCCTGAGAACAACATAAGCATATTTTAATGTGAAGTAGATGCGACTATCTAAAAGAACTTTTTCTTTTAATGTTAGGCGTTCCTTTTCAGGAGAATGGTAGGTGTTTGAATCAAAATAACCTTTCATCAGGAAAATCTGGTCTGTAAAATATCATTGATCGTGCTCACTCATTTGCAACATTGCATTCCTGTATTTATCCATCAGCTCCTTATTCAGATCAAGTGGGGGTTGCGCCCCCTCAGGGAGAAATGATTTATACGGATGAGTCTTCGAATATTCCACAAATTCATCTTTTACGGCACTCAGCACTTTTGGTTTTGTAATGAGATCCAGCGCTGTGGCTGCCATTACCTTAGCGCCGGTATTAAGGCCTTTCCATGCAGCAGATCCATATCCGCATGTAACAGTTGACCAGTGATGGCCAATCTCTCCGGGAACTCCTCCGGGAAAATTAAGGGTTGCTGTAGGAGCCACAAGTGTTACCTCACCCACATCGGATGAGCCACCACCAACCTGCACGTTTGAAGGCTGACGTAATGTCTTAAAGGATAACGGATATCCTGTCTCCTCTTTCCCCAGATCTTTCTGGAGAGCTTTCGCGAACTCCTGTTCGCTATCTGTCCATTCCGGCATGCCAATAAGTTCTATATTTCTCTGGATAAGCTCTGCCATTCCTTTGTTTGAATGACGCTGATGGACCGCCGTCAGAACAACAACGGTATCGAGAGTGGCACCTGATGCAATTGCCGCACCTTTGGCACAATCGAGCACACGGTTGTACATATCTTCCAGCCGGTCGTCGGTATTCCTGATATAGTACCACACAGAAGCCTTGTCAGGTACTACATTAGGGGCTTCTCCACCTTCTGTAACCACATAATGCAACCTGTAGGTATAAAACAGGTGTTCACGAAGATAATTTGTTGCAACATTCATCAGTTCAACTCCGTCAAGAGCGCTTATCCCTGTCCATGGAGATCCGGCGGCATGTGCTGTCTTCCCCTTGAAAGTAAAAATAACCGACATTACAGCATTACCGTTAACACCGTAGCTGGTTGCAAGATCGGTGGATGTATGGTTATCTATAACAGCATCTACATCTTTGAACACTCCCTCCCTGACCATATAAGGCCTGCTTATCACTGTTTCCTCGGCAGGTGATCCAAAGAATTTAATCGTTCCCTGAAGGTTATTGGTTTCCATGCTCTTCTTAACTGCTATGACAGCAGCTATCCCGGCAGTACCCATCATGTTGTGACCGCAGCCATGGCCCGGTGCACCAGCAACCAGTGGTGCCTGGTAAGGAGTCAGGGCTTTCTGGGATAACATCGGCAAGGCATCAAATTCACCCAGAATACCTATGACAGGTCTACCTGTACCCCAGGTGGCAACAAAACATGTTGGCATACCGGCTACATTCTTTTCCACATTGAATCCCTCTTCTTCCAGGGTTTTTATAAGAAGAGCCGATGATCTGAACTCCTGCATGCCTAATTCGGCAAAGTTCCAGATCGCATCCGAAATCCCGCCGTACTTCTTAACAACAAGACTATCACCAAGGTATTCAAGAGCAGTCTTTTTTGCCTTGTACAAATCAGCTTTCCCAGGTAAGTTGTCGTCTGTCTTTTTCTGTGAATGGAGGACAGAGACCGAAAGGAAGAATAGCATTACCTTAATAAGTACATTTCTGTATTGTGGCATAGCATTTTTCCGTTAATTGTTCCTAAAGTGATTATATGTTTACAAATCTAATATTTAAATTTGAACAATTACAAATTGAATATATGATGAAGGTTTTAATATTTGCCATGATGACTCTCTCTTTAGGTACAACTGTTACAGGATCGGATCCGTTTAAAGGAGAGAACTGTATCGTCAGGTCAGAATTTATTTTCCGGCCCGATGATGTTCCTTTCCCAGGCTGTCATGCCTCAACCATAACAGAAGCAGGTAAAGCATTGATTGCAGCATGGTTCGGCGGGACTGCTGAAAGAAATCCCGATGTTGGTATCTGGACGAGCCGCTTCATCAACGGGAAGTGGACCTTACCTGTGGAGGCTGCCAATGGCATTCAGCATAAGAATAAGAGATATCCCTGCTGGAACCCCGTGCTTTTTAATAACGGGAAAGAGATCCTGCTGTTCTATAAAGTAGGTCCATCGCCATCTGCCTGGTGGGGTGAACTTAAGATCTCCGACGATGAGGGTCTGACATGGTCGCGATCGTACCGTCTCCCGGAGGATATTTACGGCCCGGTTAAAGACAAACCCGTCCTTCTGGCAAACGGTGAACTTTTATGCCCGTCAAGTACTGAAGACGATGGATGGAGGCTTCATATGGAATTCACTGCCGATAACGGTATCACATGGGAAAGAACTGAGGCACTCAATGAGAAGGATATAAGGGCCATCCAGCCAACTATCCTCTTTCACCCCGGGGGAAAGATACAGTTATTATGCAGGAGCAGCAGCGGATCGATCCTGACTTCATGGTCTGACGATAACGGACATACCTGGGATAAACTTACCGCTTCACCTCTGCCAAATCCAAATTCCGGTATCGATGCCGTAACATTGAAGGATGGCCGGCAACTTGTTGTATATAATCACCTTAACAAAGGACGTAATATACTCAATGTGGCTCTTTCAAAGGATGGTATAAGATGGGAAGCAGCAGTCCTGCTCGAGAATGACGATCAGGGAACAGAGTACTCCTACCCTGCAGTTATACAATCCTCTGATGGATTGGTCCATATTACCTATACATGGAACCGGAAACAGGTAAAACATGTTGTACTTGATCCGGAGAAATTCACCTCAAAACCTTTTAATGACGGTAAATGGCCCGAAGTATAGGTTGCCGGTCACACCTTACTGATCAAAGGCATTACGACAAGTATCACCGAAAGAACTGTCAGGATGGCAACAGCACCCCAGCCGATTATGTTCTGAACTGAATTATTGATATATGTCCCCATTATCCTTTTATTATTGATCAGAAGCATCATACTGACGAGTACAACGGGAAGAAGAACACCGTTCAGCACCTGCGACCAGACAGATATCTGTATGAGGGGAGCATGCGGGATAAGGATTATTACCGCCGATATGACAAGTATCCCGGTATAGAGAGTATAGAACTCTCTGGCTTCATCCCATCTCTTATCAATTCCGGCTTCAAATCCGAATGCTTCAGAGACATAGAAGGCAGTGGCCAGCGGCAGGATGGTAGCTGAAAATACTGATGCCACAAAAAGGCCGAATGCAAAGACAAATGATGCCAGTCTCCCGGCAAAAGGTTCCAGAGCCATAGCTGCATCTTTGGCCTCGGTAATCACTATGCCGTTAGGGTGTAAAGTTGCGGCACAAGCTACCATAATAAAGAAGGCAACAACGATTGTCGCAACACAACCCACTGTA
>CAYQBZ010000353.1:0-4171 GCA_964415855.1 uncultured Rikenellaceae bacterium | reverse complement strand
CTGTCTTGAAACCGTCCCAGTCTTCAGGTGTTGTCATTTCGTCAAAGAAATTTGCGTTCTTGGCAGCTTCCACCGATGAAAATTCTCTTTTAATAAACTTATCAGCAGAGGATCCCCTGTTAACAGAGAGTTTCTCGTTAAAGTCAAATTTTCCGTCAGGAGAAGCATAGGAGCTGACAACTGTTGTTTTAAACTGCCTGTCAGGATCAGATTCAACTGCCTTGATGTAATCCCTCAGAAGAGTTATATCTTCATCCTTAAGTTCCGAACTTCTTATATCATATCTGTTTATGACATAATTAATAGCAGCAACCTGAGCTTCGGGAATTATTCTTTTAAAATTATCCTGCATCTTCATTGGCCTGCTATCCTTCATAACAAGTGTAGCAGTGGCAATTACGCCATCTGCCAGCTTAACAGGGTCGAAATCAAGACTGGTTGATCCTCTTGTTGCTTTTACCCGCAGTACCAGTTCTGAGATTTTCATGGCATCTTTGTAGGGAACTGTACCTGTATAGGTGAAATCGCCTCCGTTATAGCTGATCACTTTATTATTCGCCTGCACACTTTCACCCTGAAGAACCATTACCTTTTCAAAAGCAGTTTCGCCACCAGCATAAGTGAGAACTGGAGTAGCTGTAACAGTTGTCTTCTTATCAAAATAGCTGGAAGGGAAAGTCCCTTTAATTGTTACTGTAACAACACCTGCATCAGTTTGAAGGACCTTTGGAGTAACCTCGTACTTGACCAGGTTGGAGTTTTTCTTCATCTTATTCAGACCACTGCAACTTGACATAACAGTAGCAGCAAGGATAAGGATAAAATAGCTTCTGAATTTTTTCATAGTTAAAAGTGTTATTTGTTTATGTATCTGTTTGTCTGTTAATAATGAACAATATAGTAAAATTTCAATATAAATGCAAAGTTAAAATAAATTAGTCACAATCGAAGCAAAATGCAGAAAATTATTGCAATATCACTTTATTAAGGCCCGATGGATAATCCTGATTAAAAATGATATCGATAATCTTTTTGTAATCGGCATTATTTTCAACAAAGTCTAATTCGTTAATATCAATGACAAGATACTTATTTTCTGGATTTTGCCTGAAGAAAGCAAAGTAGCTTTCCTGAATCTTCTGAAGATATTCCAGGTCGATTGATTTCTCATAATCGCGCCCTCTCTTCCTAATATTCTCCAGCAGCCTGCCGGGATTCAGGTGAAGATAAACATAGATGTCGGGCCTTGGAAGTGTTCCGTAAATTATATAAAATATCTGCCTGTAGAGATTATATTCATCACCTGTCAGTGTGGAGCTTGCAAATACGAGCGATTTCATAAAATAGTAGTCTGCCACTGTAAATGACCTGAAAAGATCCTGTGGGACAAGCTCTTCCTTAAGCTGCTTATAGCGGCTGGCCAAAAATGATAATTCCAGGGGGAAAGAGTATTTATCCGGGTTGGAATAGAATTTCGGCAGGAAAGGATTATCTGCAAAATGCTCAAGGATGAGGTGCCCATTAAACTGGTCGGATATCTTCCCGGCAAGGGTGGTCTTTCCCGCTCCAATATTCCCTTCAATAACCACGTAGTTATAACTGATCTTCATCCCTGGTCTGAATAGTATCACTTCAACTATTCAAATTTAGAAATTGAAGAGCAAATAGCAAGGGAGATTCAATTTAATAATTTGAACCGGCCGTGATGAAAACATTTATTATGATGAATATAATACTATGTTATACTTTCTGATCCCGATAGTCTTCGTAATACTCTTAGTTATTCCGGCTATGTCCGTGATTTCTGTTATCATTCTCCGGACGTGGTGGGCGTGGCGGGCGCGGAAGCAATTCTTTCCTCGACAGCTTTATCTTGCCGGTCTTCGGATCAATATCGATTATTTTGACTTCAACCTCATCACCCTCTTTAAGTACCTCATCAACTGTACCTATTTTTCGCCACTCTATTTCTGATATATGGAGCAATCCGTCCTTATTGGGGAGTATCTCTACAAATGCACCGAACTGGACAATGGTTTTTACCTTTCCTTTATATACCTGTCCTATTTCGGGAACGGTAACTATCTTCTTCACCCAGTCGAGAGCTGCATTTATCACCTCTGCATTTTCCCCGAATATATTAACATCTCCGTAACCGTTTATCTCCTCAACAATAATTGTAGCCCCCGTCTCACGCTGTATCTCCTGTATGACCTTTCCACCCGGACCAATAAGTGCACCTATCAGTTCTTTTGGAATCGTCAGCATTTCAATCCTCGGGGCATGCGGCTTAAGTTCAGGTCTGGGTTCTGCTATTGTCTGACTCATAATGTCCAGAATATGCAGTCTGCCAGCCCTGGCCTGGTTAAGAGCCTTTGTCAGAATCTCAAAGGAAAGTCCCTCAACCTTAATGTCCATCTGTGTTGCCGTTATACCATCACGTGTACCGGTTACCTTAAAGTCCATATCGCCAAGGTGATCTTCATCACCGAGTATATCTGACAGTACAGCATATTTTCCGGATTCCTTGTCGGTTATAAGACCCATTGCAATTCCTGATACCGGCTTGCGCAGCTTTATACCTGCATCCATCAGAGCAAGGGTCCCGGCACATACGGTTGCCATTGATGAAGAGCCATTTGACTCAAGGATGTCTGATACTATTCTTATGGCATAAGGATTCTCATCTTCTGATGGCATCATGTTTTTAAGTGCGCGATGAGCAAGGTTGCCGTGTCCGATCTCCCTGCGGCTTATTCCTCGCGCCGGTCTGGCCTCTCCGGTAGCAAATGGCGGAAAATTATAATGGAGGGTGAACTTCTCAGTTCCTTTATTCAACACCTCATCGATAATCTTCTCATCAAGCTTTGTCCCGAGTGTTACTGTGGTGAGAGATTGTGTCTCGCCTCTTGTGAACAACGCTGATCCATGAGTTGCGGGCAGTGGGTCTATCTCACACAGAACCTGTCTTATCTCATCCGGTTTCCTGCCGTCAAGACGCACATTATCATCAAGGACAAGCCTTCGGGATGCTTCCTTAAGAACATCGTGATAATACTTTTTGATCAGTGTTTCATTTACAGCATCCTCTTCTTTATACTGTGCAATAAATTCAGTGATAATTGATTCAAAGGTCTCCAGACGCTTATGTTTATCTGCTGTAGAAGATTTCGCTGCCTGGTAGCATTTGTCATATGTCTCGTCCCAGACTTTCTTCCTGAGTTCCTCATCGTTATCTTCGTGGCAGTACTCCCTTTTTACCGTTTTTCCCAGCTCTCCGGCAAATTCCATCTGTGCCTTGCAATGTATCTTTATTGTATCGTGGGCAACCTTAAGAGCCTCAAGCATTTCAGATTCCGATACCTCTTTCATTTCACCTTCAACCATCAGGATGTTATCGTAAGTAGCACCCACCATCAGGTCAATATCAGCTTCCTTAAGTTGCGAGGCCGACGGATTGACCACGAATTTTTTATCTATCCTGGCAACTCTTACCTCCGATATCGGGCCGTTGAAAGGAATATCAGACACCGCAAGTGCAGCTGATGCTGCCAAACCTGCCAGAGCATCCGGGATCGTATCTATATCGGCTGATATAAGACTTATGGTAACGAAGGTCTCAGCATGGTAATCATCCGGGAAGAGGGGTCTCAAAGCCCTGTCAACAAGCCGTGATATCAGGATCTCATAATCTGATGGCCTGGCCTCCCTTTTCATGAATCCCCCCGGGAAACGGCCCGATGAAGCATACTTCTCCTTATACTCAACTGACAGTGGCATAAAGTCTGTATCTTCTTTTGCTTCCCTGGCTGACACAACAGTTGCCAGCAACATTGTCTTTCCCATTTTCAACAGAACCGCTCCATCAGCCTGCCTGGCCATCTTACCCGTCTCAAGGGTTATCACTCTCCCGTCGCCGAGATCAATATTCTTCTCTTTTACTTTAAACATTACAATATGATTTTTGGAAAATTGAAATTACAAAATAAACTAAAATAGTACGAAAAAAGGCAATCCTTACATTGCCTTTTTCTCTATTTACGTAATTTCAATGCTTTGATTATCTCGCGATATCGCTCTATATCTTTTATTTTCAGGTAATCCAATAACCTTCTTCTTTTCCCTACAAGTTTGATAAGTGCCTGCTGTGTACTGAAATCTTTCTTATTCT
>CAYQBZ010000352.1:0-4187 GCA_964415855.1 uncultured Rikenellaceae bacterium | reverse complement strand
GGGGGTATTTCCATGAGAACGAAACTAAAGGGAACCGGAAATACTTCACAGCAGGTGCAGGATTCAGGTTAAAGATCTTCACGCTTGATTTTTCCTACCTCATGCCCCTTGCACAGAATCATCCCCTGGCAAGAACAATCCGCTTTTCCATTGCATTTGATTTTAATGCACTGAGGAACGCGGGAAGGTCACGTGGGTAGTTACCCCCCATCCCCCCTAAAGGGGGGCTAAATACCTGATAATTAATTGTTTTTGATATATTTGAATCAAGTTTATGATTGACTTATCTTATTCGTATTCAATTAGATAGATCCTATCTAAAATCGCATATTAACTAGGCTGTTTAAAAAGTCCTTTCTTCTCAGAGTCCCCTGAATCCCCTTAAGGGGGACTATTTTTGTAGTATTCTACTGAATATCTATTACTTACACAGTATTAACCCCCCTTCAGGGGGGCAGGGGGGCAAAATAATTAGGGTAGTTGTTACTGTATTTGTTTAATATCAAAGCATTAGTCCCGCTTAGGGGGGTTGGGGGGTATCTATTTAAACAACGCAGCATCAGTCGATCTCTTCCCATTAACAAAAGCGACAACGAAAGCCTGTGAATAGCCTGACTTTCTACATGAGCTCTGAAGTTCCTTAGCAGCATCAAGTGTGCTGAATTCCCCCACACAGGTGCGGTAGGCTCCGACATAGAAATATTCGAAAGTGTTATAGCTTTTGTTATTGATTGTAAGGGCATAACTGCCTTTGGCTGTCTTGTTTGTGAGGATTTGAACCCTGTAAATTACTTCGTTCTCAACTTTTACCGGCTGCTGCTTCACAGGTTGCTTTGGCGGTTCGGAAATATTTGGTTGCGGTTCTGTTATTTTTGTCGCAACAGGTTCAGTTTTCGTGGTTTCCGGAACTACTGTCTTTTCAGTTACCTTTGCAGGTTGTTCAGCCGGTTTGGTCGTTATTGTCTCAGGTTTACTTATAACAGGTTGCTCAGCCATCGCCGGTTCAGAGTCCTCCTGGTTTGTTAACAATTCGGGGTCAAGCGACAGAACGTTATTCTTTATCAGGACAACAAACGCCTGCGGATACCCGTTTTTCATCAGGATGTTCTGAAGCTCGAGGGCAGGAGAGATGGTACTGAACTCTCCGACACATAACCTGTATGCACCTGAATAGAGATATTCATAAACATTATAGTCCCTTCCGCTCACTGTGATGTCAGACCTGGTCCTAGGGTTAAAGCTTGTCATGAACTGGACCCTGTAAATCATGGTCTCATTACCACCCTCTGATTCTGAAGCTCTAGTCCGGGCGGCCTCCGTTTCCGCATCAGTTGCCTGAACGGCAGGTTCAAGGGCAAGTATGACCATCTGGGATATATCGGGTCTTGTAAAATATTGTGATAAGGTCAGAAGTGTATCGGGCCTGTCATTGGTCATCGTGACCTTACACAACTGCATGGCCCTTCTTCCTTCATTCTGCTTAACGGTGTAGAATGCTGATTTGCCGTCATTCCTGTTAATCTTAAAAGCCACATCATCAAACCTGGTATTTACGGGAGTTGAAAGGTTTATTGGTTTTTCCCACGTGTTGCTTTTGTACTTACAGACATAAACGTCGTAACCTCCAAAACCCTGAAGGTTATCAGAAGAGAAAAAAAGGTTCTTGTCTGAATCCAGGTAAGGATATAATTCGTTGGCAGTAGAATTTACAGCATCACCAAGGTTTACCGGATCGGACCATTTACCGTCTTTCTCCAGTGAAGCAAAAAGATCCATTCCCCCGATTGATCCTGTCCTGTTTGAGGCGAAGATAAGCAGTTTACCATCTGTTGATAACGTAGGATGAGTGTAAACTGACTGGCCTGTACAAAAACTCAGAGGATCTGATTCGATGTTCCAGTCACCTGCACCGGATGATCCGCTATTTAAGGTTGCTTTATATATTTTTTCTGTACCATCGGCAGGATTATACCTGGTAAAATACATCGTGTTGTTGTCCTTGCTGAAGGTAATGGCCTCTGTAGGGTAGGGGAAAGATGAAGTCTGTGAGAAAGCCTGGCTGTTGCCTAAACCTGAATTAGTGATTACAGAATACCGTGTATCTATCTTACCGAAGGAAAGCTGGCCGGGTAACATTTTCCCTTCTTCTTTTGAAGATGAAAGAAATATTATACCGTCCTTATAAAATTGTACCCCTGAGGAGGGAGGAATAATATTAAGTCCGAAGGAGTCAACTTTTATCCAGAGACTGGCGTTGGAAGTATCTGAAACCATCAAAGCATAATTTGCCGGATAGATGCCATCTTCCCTGTCGGGGACAGTAAATGAAACCATGAACAATATGGTTACAATGAAACATATTAATAGAGTTATTTGCCGCATCTTCATATAATTATCAATAATAAAACTTACCAGTGGTTATTCCTGGGTAATCCCGATCTGATAGCTGAAATATTTATTCCAAGAGCGATCTCTGCAAGAAGAGGGCTCTTATAAAAAGGAGCACCCCTTGGCAGTTCAAAATATGTACCTATATGAAACTTAGGATATTTATACTGAAGAAAGAATGAATATTTATCGAAGTCGTTAAAATAGGTCCCGATGCAGAAATTACCGGCATAGACTTTCAGCATAGGCTGGATCATATCAATTATATCCCCTGTGAATGAGTCATCGGTATTAACTATTACCGAAGGTTCAGCCAGTATAGCCAGCGATCTGCTTATAACAAACTTGTAACCCACCTGCAGGAATAGCTGGCGGGAGACCGGGATTGAATAAATGCCCAGGCTGTCTGGCTCTTCCGGGTTACCAAGCAGGTTCGTAGCCGAAAGTCCTGCATAGAGTGATGTGCTGTAATAATAAACACCCAGATCAACATTTGGATAAAAGGCACTTTTAGCTTCGTCTCCCAGGTCCTCGTTCCCCGGATAATCATAATAGATAGCCTTGGCAGATACTCCGAATGATAAAAACGATAAAGCATTGTCATCCATCTGTACATGATATGATCCTGTACCTGCAAAGCCAATATTTCTTGCCAGACCATTCAGTTCATTGAATATTGCGGCCCCGACTCCGATATTGGTGAACTCAGGCGCCCCCTGGGATGAAATATAATTCATACCTGCTTTGGGGATCCTTGACGATCCGTTTATCAACTGGGAATTGGATTTTTCAATTTTCCCTCCCAAAATGTCTACTGAGAAATAATCCTTGCTTCCGGTAATAGCCGGATTAAATACTGCCGGATTAAAAACCCTGTAGGATATGGGGTAAAGTGGAGTTGTCTGTCCGGGTGAAAGCATCGGAACAGTAAACAGTAGAAAGAGGAATATTACTATTCTTATAGATGGGAAACTTGATTTTAGGCTCATAGTCTAAGGGTATAAGTGATAACAAACCTTAATAACACAGTAACACAAAAAGAAGCAATCTGTCAAATCACTTAAAATTTATACCAAATTAGGAAATAAATTCCCAAATATCAAAAAAGTATTTGTAGAAGTTGGATTTATTTGGTCGGAAGTCCGAAGTTGAATATGGGTAGCTACTCAAGACTCACACCTCACGGAACTTTGAACTTGAAACTTCAAACTTAAGCTCACTTTAAGTACTCTAAATACTCAACTTATATTATCTTTGCATCCTGAAAATTGAACCGTAACAATGGAGATCGTACTAAAAGAAAAGATCAAAGAGGCCGTCAGGGTACTGTATGACTGCACGGTACGCGATGACCTTATACAGATACAGGAAACAAGAAAGGATTTTAAGGGCGATTTTACTTTGGTTGTGTTTCCTCTTTTACGATACTCCAAGAACACTCCCGAGAAGACGGGAGAGACGATCGGGATGTACCTTATTGACAAATTCCCTGCTGTTGCAGGTTTTAATGTCATCAAAGGATTCCTTAACCTCGAGATTTCAGATACCTGGTGGCTGCAATATTTTGAAAAAACAGCAGCAGAGAAGGATCATCTCAAAAAATGCCTGGTTTCTGAACCTGAAACCATACTGGTGGAATATTCTTCACCAAATACCAATAAACCTTTACATCTCGGGCATATACGTAACAACCTGCTTGGGTACTCCCTTTACCGCATCTTATCATCATGCGGACACAGGGTGGTTAAAACAAATATTGTCAACGATCGCGGTATCCATATCTGCAAGTCCATGCTTGC